>JAIRLQ010000367.1 GCA_031259345.1 Treponema sp. | reverse complement strand
CTCGTAACCGGTTCCGCAAAGCTCGTAGCCGGTTCCGCAAGTCTCGTAACCGGTGCCGCAAGTCTCGTAACCGGTTCCGCAAACCCCGTAGCCGGTTCCGCAAAGCTCGTAACCGGTTCCGCAAGTCTCGTAACCGGTTCCGCGAGCCCTGAAGGGCGGCGCTTGACAAGGTAAACCGCGTGGGTATATACTGGAACAAAAGGAGTAATTATGGCAAAGAATAAAAGTGTTCCCCGTGCGGAAGCGGCGTTCGACGTACATTTACGGAATCTCCTCTCCTATACGGAGATGAAATGCAGCGGGACGCCGCCCGCGTGGACTCATATCCCCCCACAGGCGCGCTCCGCGCTGGGCGGGCACTACACGGCCTGGCATACGGCCTACGAGGTTACCCTCGTGCCCTGTACCAGTCCGCAAAGGGCGGAGAAAAACCGGCTCCACAAGGTGGCGGACAGGGCGGAGCGGGATTTCATCAACATATACCTCCGTTTCCACCCGGATGTAACCGAAGATGACAAGCGGAATGTCGGCGTTATCGTCCCGGATACCACCAGGACTCCGGTGGATGTTCCCGAGGCCGGGCCGGTTTTTATCATCGTGCAGCTTGGGCCCCGGAGGCTGGGGATTAACTACCAGTTCGGCCAGGGGCGCAAAGGTTCCAAGCCGCCGGGGATCAGGGGCGCGCGGATCTACTACGGCGTCTTTGACGAGATGCCGGATGGGGAGGAAATGAAATTCCCCGCTTCGGTCTGGGCGACGCGCTGCCCCCACTCCATCACCTTTAGGGAGTCCGACCGCGGCAAGCGGGCTTGGTTCGCCCTTAAATGGGAGGCCGAGCGGGGCGGAGAAAAGGGCGAGAGCGGCTGGAGCGAGCTTGGGTCGGAGATCATTCCGTAAAGGGGACGCCGGTTATACTGCCGGGCGGTCTTTTTTGGTTACGCTGTCCGGCGGTCTTTTTTTCTTAACAGCGACAACAACGAAAAAAGCTGTTTATCCCCGGAAATAAAGAGCAGCGCGGTCCCGATGGCGCTAAAGGCCAATGCCCATACCGCCAGGGGGACGCCCTGGGCGATAATGCGGCTTTTTCCGGCAAATAAAGCGTCAAGGCGGCCCCCAAATAAAAACACGGGCGTTACCGCCAGGGCGGAAAAAACAATCATTTTAAAGAAATAACCCAAAGCAGGTTTAAGGGCGGCCCCCACGTTAACGCGGGGGTTTTTCCCCAGAAAGATAATTAACAGGATTGTGTTAACGACGCTGGCGGCGGAAAGCGCGAAGGCGATGCCCGCTCCCTTAAAGGGGCCGGCCAATAAAGCCGCCAAAGCTATATTCGACGCGAAAGAAATAATGCCGGCAAGGGTAGGGGACTTGGTGTTGCTTTGCGCGTAAAAAGCCGGGGCAAGAATGCGGTTTAAGGCAATAAAATAAAGCCCCGGTATATGAAAGCGAAAGGCCGCCAAAGTAAGGGCAACGGAATCTTCGTTAAAACTTTGCGTTTTAAAAAGCAGGCGTATTAAATTCTCGCCCCTGGCAAGGGAAAAAAAAGTGATGGGCACGGTGATAAGGGCGATGATGTTCATTGCCTGAATGAGGCGGGCGTTGTAAATGTCCCAGTCTCCCGATTTTGCGTGTTCGGCCAAATCGGGCAAAAGCACCGTGCCGATTGAAACCGCAAAAATTCCCAAAATAAGTTCCTGCAGGCGCAGGCTGTATTGCAGGCTTGAAACGATGCCTTCCCCGGCGTTCCCCGCCAGGGCGGTGGAGACAAGATCGTTTAACTGATACGCCGCCATGCCGACTATGGTGGGGCCGACAAGGCGCAGGATTTTTTTTGTGCCGGGGTTTGTAATCGCTTTTTTAAGGCCGGTAAAAAACACGGCGAGGCCGTGTTTCATCACAAAAGGGAACTGAATTGCCGCTTCAAGGAAACCGCCTGTAAGGATGCCGATGGCCATTGCCCTGGCGGGATTCGCCGTAAAAGGCGAAAGCCCATAGGCCGAGGCAATGGTTATAATGTTAAGCAATATGGGCGCCAGCCCCGAAGGGGCAAAAATGCGCAGGCTGTTAAGAATGCCCTGAAAAAACGCCGCCAGGGAAATAAACGCCAAGAAAGGAAACATAAGACGGGTAAGCAGGACCGTCTCGGCGTATTCTTCCATGCCAAAAAGGCGGATTACCAGCGGCGCGGCAATGATCCCGGCGCACACAGCCAGGCTTACAAAAAAAGTCAGAAAGGTTAATACGCAGGAAAGAAAGTCTTTTGTTTTTTCTTTGTCATTTTCCAAAAGATATTCTTTAAAGGTGGGAATAAAAGCCACCGCAATGGAGCCCTCGGCAAAAAGGCGGCGGAACAAATTAGGTATCATGAACGCGACAGAAAACGCGTCGGAGAGGGCGCTGGTTCCCATAAGAGCCGCTTTTGCCATCTCCCGCAGCAATCCCAGGATACGGGAAACAAGGGTCAAAAGTGAAAGTGAAACCCCATGCCGGACCAGGGCCTTTGCGCGGCTTTCCCGGCCCGGAGTTTCTGTTTTGCCGGTATTGTCAAAAGCCCTCATAGCCCTAAACAGAACCGGCAGGCGGTTCCGCAAGATGCGCGCACACGTATGGCTGCCGTCAACACAACAGAAAGTTCCTTCATTACAAATTCTCCTGATACTTGAGCGTGTTCCAAAATCCGGTTGGCTTTGTCCAGGCTCCCGGAAAAACCGGTCAAGAGTCCGGTTTTTCCGCTAAATAGTGTCTGTCCACAAAGCCGGTTACTTTGTGGACAGAACTTGCATTTGCTCCTGTTTTGTACCAAAACGGTGCGCAAATGCTTTTTTTAGGGAAGTCTGTCTATAATGTGTCTACATTATAGACAGACTCTAAATACCCGCGCTTT
>JAIRLQ010000190.1 GCA_031259345.1 Treponema sp. | reverse complement strand
GCGGCAATCTGGCGGTACAGTTTGATTTCTTCCTCATCCTTGACCGCCCGGCTTTTTTCCAGCTCCGGCCATATTCCGTCGTTTCTGCAAATCACATACAAGCTGTCCAGGGTTTCTACATATTTTAGAAAATCCGGGTACGATGTCGACCGGGGGATCTCAATGCGGGAACCGTGGGGAAGGTTGAACAGCTTAGCCGCCCCATTTATGGCTTTTATTTCATCCCTGTCAAACTGGCCGTAAGGGAGCATGGAATCGGCGTTTGCGTAAAGCATTGCCATGTTGATGTCCCAGGGCACAAGGATAGATTTACGGTCTGCGGAAAGAAAAAGCAGGGCGTCCTGGGGGTGGCCTGTAAGCCAGCGAAGTGTGGGATTGCGGCGCCCTTCAAAGTCCAAAATGATCAGCATGGGGATGCTTTCCCCGGCCATGCAGTCGTACACCCGCTCCCGCCGTTTTTCAAAAATGTTCATGCGGCTCCTGTTTTAAAAACTTCCCGGGAAACCTGAATGATGGTTTCCAGCTCTTTGTCCCCAATCCAGTAATGGGTAACAAAGCGGAAAAGGCCGCTTTCCGGGCCGTTGATAACTATACCTTTTGCTTTAAAACATTCGACAACGGACGCCGCGGTTTTTTCATCTCCCGCGGGCGGCCAGGCAAAAAAGACCATGTTGGTTTCAACATTTTCGCTTTGAATCGTGATGCCTTCAATTTCGGAAAGGGCTTTTGCGAGCTTTTTCGCCCTGGCATGATCTTCCGCAAGCAGTTTGGGATGATCCTGAAGCGCCAGAATACCGGCGGCGGCAAGTATGCCGGCCTGCCGCATTCCACCGCCCATTACTTTTCTTTTCATCCTTGCCTCGGCGGTAAAATCTTTTGGGCCCGCCAAAAGGGAGCCTACAGGCGCGCAAAGCCCTTTTGAAAGGCAGAACATCACCGAATCCGCGCGCCGGGCAATTTCTTTTGCTTCTACGCCCAGGGCGCATGCGGCGTTAAAAATGCGGGCGCCGTCCAGATGTATTGGCAGCTTCCATTCATCCGCCGCGGAACGGGCTTCGTCCATCACCCTTAAGGGCACAACATGCCCGGATGAGTGGGCGTTTTCCAGGCAGATGAGCGAAGTTGGCGGATAGTGAAGATCCCGCTTTCGAAGCCGCCCTTCCAGGGCTTTCCGGCTTATGCGTCCGTCCGGCGCGGGGATAGTCCGGGTTTGAACCCCCGCAATCACGCTGGCCGCGCCGGCCTCATGCTGAATGATATGGGCCTCTTCGCCTACAATTACTTCTGTGCCCCGCTTTGCCCAGGTAAAGAGGGCAAGCTGGTTTCCAAAAGTGCCCGAGGGTACGAACACAGCCGCTTCTTTTTCCAAAATTTCGGCGCCCAGTTTTTCCAGACGGTTGATTGTGGGGTCGTCGCCGTATACATCGTCCCCCACTTCGGCGTCCGCCATGGCTTTTCGCATTGCCGGGGTTGGCTTGGTAACTGTATCGCTGCGTATATCGATCATTGCGGTCCTTCTATTATTCGTTATAGGTAACAATTATCGCATGCAAAACCAGGGGGATATTGCCGGTGTTTTTTATGCTGTGGGACGCGCCGTTTCCGGTAATGATGGAGTCCCCGGCCTTTATCCGGATATCGTTGCCGTTGTCGTTCACCATGCCGCTTCCGGAAATAATAAAATAATACTCTGTTTCTTTATCGTGCTTGTGATAGCCGATTGAACAGCCCGGTTCCAGTGTGATTTCCGCCAGCAAGCGGGTGTTTTTTTCGTTTGCGGCGTCAACAAGATAGGTAAAGTTCGCCGCGCCCTCCCCGTCCCGCATCTTTTCCTTAACTTCTGTTTTCATTTCGTTCCGTTTAATGACCATAGCTTTCTCCTCTGTATATTGGAGTTGGGGCTGGCCGAAAAGCAAGCGGCTTCCTGAATAACCCCAACAACCCTATCATATCCCTAATACCTTGACAGGAAAAGCAACAAAAGTCTACAAAAGATTAAGGTGAAAAAAGCTCTTGTCCTTGTCTATCGCATCCTCCTGGGTATCGTCATTGCCATGGCGCTGATTTTTCTCTCCGGTACAATGTGGGCTTTGTTTTTACGCCAAAGCAGGGCCGCCCCGGCGTCTCTTTCCCGCTCTACAGGGAGTTCCGTACAGGAAGAACGTATTTTTACCGGAATAGGCCGCCAGAGGCTTTTGTGTTCCGACGGGACTATGGTGATTTTGGATGTAACATTTCCTTACGATTCCGCCGACAAGGCTTTTTCGGAAGAGCTGTCTTCCCGGATTCCCGGCTTTCGCGGTATTACAGCGGAATATTTTAAGGGCCAAAGCAGAAGCGAATTGGAAGAAACCCCGGAAGACGAGCTAAAAGCCGGATTGTTGGTTCAGTATAACAAAATCCTGCGCCTGGGGAAATTGGAAGTCCTTTATTTTAACGATTTTATGTTAATCCGGTAAGTTTTAAGGCGCAACCGTTTTCTTTTTTAAGGGTCTAATAGACGCAGAAGGAAATAGAAGCTATAGTATTGGCCAAGGAAGGGTCATATTTGATGGAACAGCAGGCAACAGTCGCCCAGATAATCGTCTCAATTATTCCGATTGTAGGGATAGTGATGGGATCTGTAGTTGTCTTTTTCTATCTGCTTTGGAGCCATAAACGCAGAACCCTGTTAATTAAAGCGGGCCAGTACAAGCATCCGGTTTTTGATCTTCTGGCCTTCAGCCTCCTCGCCGGGCTGCTCCTTGCCGCCGTCGGTCTTGCCCTTACTATTTTTCTTGTTCTTGCCATAGGCCTGAATTTCGGTCTTTTGGGCGGGATTATTCCCCTGGCAACCGGAACGGGGCTCCTTGCCTATTATGGGATCAAACGCTGCGACAGATCCCCATGAAGAGCGAGCAGCTTATCCCGGGGGAGGATGACGAGGAGCGGATAATTCTGGAGCAGATCCGGGGTGGGCAAAAAGAGGTTTTCGGATTGCTCGTAAAAAAGCACCAGCAGGCAGTATTCAACATGGGTTTGAGCTTTTTCAGAAATGGCGATGACGCTTCGGATTTTGCCCAGGATGTGTTTTTAAAAGTTTACCGCGGGCTTGACCGCTTTGAAGGGCGGTCAAGATTTTCTACATGGCTCTACAAAATCGCTTACAATACCGCGGTAAACAGTGTTTCGCGGAAAAAGGAATACCGCAGCCTGGCGGAAGACGATTTTGTGCCCGGCGGGGACAATCCTGAACGCAGCGCGGTCCGAAGCGCCCTTAAAGATGCGGTATGTGAAGCGGTAGGGGAACTGCCCGAACGTTACCGTATCTGTATAGATCTTTTCTTTTTTTATGACCGTTCGTTTAAAGAGATCGAAGCCATTACGGGTTTTCCGGTTAATACCGTAAAGTCCCATGTGTTTAGGGCAAAAAAAATTTTACGCCGGCGTTTGGGTGATTTTGTCGAAGGAGGCATCGAATGACGTATGTAAAAGCAATTAAAAGTATTTTTACTAAACATGTGATAAATGAAATTTACAATTCATCCAGGGAAGATCCGCCTCCCTTTTTGGTCCAGGTGAGGCAAAACATACATCTCTTGTTCTGTTCCCGCTGCGCAGAGGCGGTAAAAATTTTTGATCTGCTTCAGGATTCGGCCAACAATGATTTTTTTCGCCCCTCCCCGGATATTACGGAAAGGGTTATGAAAAAAATCATGGATGAAGCGATTGCCGAAGAAGAATCGGAGAATTCCTTTTCCGCTTCCGGCGGTTTTTCCGTAAGGGGATGGATCTTTGCGGGATGCTTTTTGCTTTTGTCATTGTCCACCGCTTTTTTTGGAATGGATTTTGGAAAGCTTGCCAACGACGAGGGATCGCGTTTTCTTCTTCCTGTGGGTATTACCATTGGCGCTGTGCTTACCGGTTATTGCGCGCTGTTTATAGGAAGTCATCTTAAAGAATTTTCATCCAGGTTTCCGGGGCTTTCCATAATTGGTATTTTTTTTAATTCAAAAAAACCGTAAAAAAAATGGACTTGTTCAATAACCCCGCCCGCGAATCAAAGCGCTGTTGACAAAAAAATTTTTGTCCTTGACAATATCTCATTTGAAGCTTACTCTTAATGTAATATGAATATATCTACATATACTGTAAAACCAAAACTTCCCAATTCTTTAAAGCCTCTTGAAGAGATCGCCCGTAACCTTTGGCTGTCATGGAATTTTGACGCGGTAGAACTCTTTATCCGCCTGGATTACGAAGGATGGTTGGAATCTCAACAGAGCCCTGTAAGGACTTTGGGGATGGTTAGTCAGGAACGGCTCGCCGAAGTAATGAAGGACGATTCATACCTTGCGGCATTAAAAGAAATTTACAGCCGTTTCCTTCGTTATAAAAAAGGCGAGACCTGGTATCGGGGTTCCAAAAAAGATGTAGTAGCCTACTTTTCTATGGAATACGGTATGGATGTTTCCCTGCCTATTTATTCAGGAGGCCTTGGAATTCTTTCCGGGGATCACATGAAGACCGCGTCGGACATGGGTCTGCCCCTGGTCGGCGTTGGCCTGCTTTACCGGCAGGGCTATTTTAAACAGCTTCTTAATGCCGACGGTTTCCAGCAGGAGAGCTATCCCGAAAACGACTGGTACAATATGCCGGTGGAATTAAAGAACGGCAAAGACGGCAGTCCGATAAAAATCACCGTGGATCTTGCGGGGCATCAGGCCGTTGCCCAAATATGGGAAGTAAAAGTCGGCCGGGCTTCTCTTTATCTGCTCGATACCAATATACCGGAGAATTCTCCGGATATACGGAACGTTACAAGTTCCCTCTACGGCGGCGACAAGGAAACCCGTATAAAGCAAGAGGTGCTTCTTGGCATAGGCGGCATCAGGGCTCTCCGCGCTCTGGGCATCAACCCCGCGGTTACCCACATGAACGAAGGCCATTCCGCCTTTCTGGGGCTTGAACGGATCCGGGAACTAATGACCGAAAGGCATTTTAGTTTTGATGAAGCCAGGGAAGCCCTGTGGCCGACCAATATTTTTACAACTCATACTCCGGTGCCTGCCGGCAATGAGCGTTTTGAAATCGGTTTAATTGAAAAGTACTTTAGTTCCTGGCCTCAGGTTCTGGGTATTTCCTGGAAGGATTTTTTAAGCCTTGGCCGGGAGCGCGCCTACGATGACAGCGAAACTTTTTGCATGACTGTGCTTGCGTTAAAACTTGCGGCGTATGCCAACGGCGTCGCCAGGCTTCATGGCAAAGTTTCCAGAAAAATGTGGAGCGGCCTCTGGCCGGGCGTTCCGCTGAACGAAGTGCCTATTCATCATGTAACCAACGGGGTTCATCCCCGTACCTGGGTTTCTTCTAACATGCTCGATCTTCTGGACAGGTACTTTGGCCCTCATTTTGAAGAAACGCCTACGGATCTTTCGGTGTGGAACCGGATGGATCGTATTTCCGATGAAGAGCTTTGGCGCACCCACGAACGCCGCCGGGAGAGGCTGGTTGCTTTTGCCCGGGAGCGGATAAGGCAGAATCTGAAGCGTAACGGCGCGGTGGAGCGCCGCATTGCCACAGCCGAAGATGCCCTCTCACCCTATACCCTTACTTTGGCCTTTGCCCGCCGCTTTGCCACATACAAGCGGGGTAATCTTTTACTGCGTGATCCCGAGCGGCTTATCAGGCTTCTAAAAGATACGGAGCGGCCCATTCAGCTTATCTTTGCCGGTAAAGCCCATCCCATGGATATGCCCGGCAAAGAGCTTATCCGCAGCATTATACATTTTGCCGGGCAGTACGATGTGGAAAGCCGCATCGTCTTCCTTGAAAACTACGATATGGCAATGGCCCATTACCTTACTTCCGGCGCGGATCTGTGGCTTAACACTCCCAGGCGGCCCATGGAAGCTTCGGGTACATCGGGTATGAAGGCTGCCATGAACGGCGTCCTTAACTGTTCAATTCTTGACGGCTGGTGGGACGAAGCGTACAACCCCGAAGTCGGTTGGGCTATAGGCCAGGGCGAAGAGTATGAGGATATGAATCTTCAGGATGAAATTGAAAGCAAAGCCCTCTACGATCTTCTTGAGCGCGAGATTATTCCCCTGTTTTACCAGCGGGGCCGCGATGGGCTTCCCCGTGAGTGGATACGCCGCATGAAGACCTGTATGAAGCAGATAGGCCAGTCAATGTCCTGTCATCGTATGCTTATGGATTATTCCAATATGTTCTATTTTCCTGCCCTTAAAAATTATCATCGTATCGTTAAGGATGATTATGCCGAATCAAAAGCATTGGCGGCTTATTTTTCAAAGCTTAAATCTTCCTGGGATTCCATCAAGATCCTCAAGATTGGCTCCAATGTAAAGCCTGTCATGCAGCGGGGCGATAGTCTTACCGTAACCGCCCGCATAGAATTGGGTTCGATTTTGCCCGAAGAAGTGCAGGTTGAGCTTTATTATGGTTCGGTATCAAACCTTTCCAACGATATTAAAAACGCCCGGCGTACCGAAATGAAGAGCATAAGAAAAGAGGACAATGCCTTTGTGTATCAGGTGAAGGTGGAGTGTAATGATACGGGGATTCAGGGACATACGGTCCGCATACTCCCAAAACATTCAGCTCTGGTTCACCCGTATAGAACGGGTTTGATTAAGTGGGGTTAAACAGTTTCTGTATAGAGGCTGAGAGATAATAAAGATCATTACGAAGAGTGTATTTGGGAGGTTAGCATGGCAAAGATCGGAACAGGAACGAAGAAGACTACAACGGAGAAACCGGCCGCGGCTAAAAAACCGGCTGCGGCGAAGGCCCCCGTTAAGAAGGAGGCAGCTAAAGCTCCGGCTAAAAAGCCCGCGGTGAAAGCCCCCGCCAAGAAAGCGGCAGACAAAGCCCCGGCTAAAAAGGCTGTTGCCAAAGCTCCGGCTAAAAAGCCCGTGGCAAAGGCCCCCGCCAAGAAAGCGGCAGACAAAGCCCCTGCCAAGAAGGCTATTGCCAAAGCTCCGGCTAAAAAGCCCGCGGCAAAGGCCCCCGCTAAGAAAGCGGCAGGCAAAGCCCCGGCCAAGAAGGCTGTTGCTAAAGCTCCGGCTAAAAAGCCCGCGGCAAAGGCCCCTGCCAAGAAAGCGGCCGAAAAGAAACCAGCCGCCAGGAGTAAAAAACCTGCGGTGAAGCCGGAACTTTAGTAAACGAGCTTGTTCCAAAACCCGGTTGGTTTTGGGAAAGCCTCACTGTTGTCGGATTGTTTTGTCATTACGTATGAATTTCGGAAATTTTTCGTATAAAAATTCAAAATCGTTGCCGTAAAGGCTGTGATTTTATATTTGTATACAGAAAAACGGTTAAAAATTCATCTTTTCAACTTCGTGAACAACCCCTTAGGATTTTTTAAAATTGCCGCCGCTGTCCCCGGACTAAAAAGTCCGAACAAGTTTTAAGCTTTTTAGACAGCGCCGGCAATGTATTTACGGCAGTATCCCAGAGTAAGCTGTTAGACCGGCGGCTTCACCTGCCTTAGGAGCCGCGCAAAAATAAAATGCAGGGCATTTTATTTTTATTGCTTACGCAATAACGAAATAATACGACTAAAAGGTTATGTTATTTCTGCGCGGGTCCTTAACAAAACAAGGAGTGTATATGCTGTCTCGAATTTCATCAAGGGCGTTAGAGTCCGCAAAAAGTCCCATGCATTTTAAATACCTTGATTTGGTGATGGTTTTTTTTGCGGTCATCCTTGTAACCAGCAATGTAGCGTCATCCGCAAAGATAATTGACCTGGGGTTTTCCATTTTTATATTCCCCTGGCTTTTGACGGCGGGACTCTGCTTTTCCCCCTGTCTTATGTATTTGGTGATATTCTTACCGAGGTCTACGGTTTCCGCGCTTCCCGCCGTGTGATTTGGGCGGGCTTTGCCGCCCTTGCTTTGTCGTCCCTGGTTTTTTTTGTGCTGCGCCTGCTTCCCGCGGAAAGCGCCTGGGAGGGCTATGCGGGAAGCGCGGCATACGATGCCATCCTGGGCGGTATGAGTACCGGGGGCATAGCCCTGGCAAGTCTTGCGGGCTACTGGACAGGATCCTTCGCCAATGCGGCCGCCCTTTCCCGGATAAAAGTTTTAATGAAAGGCAGGCTGCTCTGGGTGCGTACCATCGCCAGTACCCTGATAGGCGAATTCCTTGACAGCCTGATTTTTGTTTTTATCGCAAGTCTTACCGGCGTCTTTGGCTGGGAACTTTTTGTTACCCTGGTGTTTACTAATTATATTTTTAAATGCCTGGTCGAACTTGTTATGACGCCCCTCACTTACCTTTCGGTTTTCTTTCTTAAAAAAGCCGAAGGCGTGGATGTGTACGATACAGGGTTTCAATTTAATCCCTTTGGGCTTTAAATTCTAAGCGGGACAGAGTATTTTTAAGAAGTGAGGCTTTCCCAAAACTTCAGTTTTTGGGACAAGCAACTTTCCCATAATAGAGTTGGAGAAGAAAAACGGAGTAAGGTATGTCAGTCATCGCCCTTGATATAGGTACTACCAGGCTATGTGTTCTGGCTATGGACGAAGATACAGGCGTTGTGTTGGAAATTCTAAGTTCCCGGAATGCTTTTCTGCCCCAGGATCATCCCTGGGAACGGATGCAGGACCCGTTGCGGATTTACGAGCTTTCCGAAACCATGATTTCAAAATTGATAAAAAAATATTCTCCGGTCCGGTGCATCGGTATTTCCGGCCAGATGCACGGAATTCTTTATATTGATTCTGCCGGGAAAGCGCTCAGTCCTCTTTATACATGGCAGGATCAAAGGAGCGCCCTCCCTTTCCGGGAAGGAAAAAGTTATACCGAGTATCTGGCATCCCTGTCCCGCGGCAGTATTGCGCCCGGTTATGGTCTGGCTACTTATTTTTATCATGCCTCTACAGGTTCTGTCCCTTCCGGCACAGCCGCTATTTGCACCATAGGAGACTATCTGGCCATGGGCCTTTGCCGTTCCTCCAAAGCAGTGATTCATACAACCAATGCCTGCGGATTTGGTTTTTTTGATGTACCCGGACGCGTTTTTGATACTGCCGCCCTGGAAGCAGGGGGGATAGATCCGTCAATACTGCCTGATATAAGCGCCGGAAGCGAGACCCTGGGGGAAACCCCAGAGGGCATTCCGGTTAGCGTGGCTATTGGAGACAATCAGGCCAGTTTCCTGGGCGCCCTTGGAGATTCCGGCTCGGATATACTTATTAATATAGGAACCGGCAGCCAGATTTCTTTTGTATGCGGAAATATTAAAAATTACAGAGGCCTGGAACTCCGGCCTTTTTTTGAAGATCGCTTTCTTCTGGTCGGCGCTTCCCTCTGCGGAGGAAGGGCCTATGCTTTGCTGGAAAATTTTTTCCGTGAAGTGCTAAAAATGGCCGGCTATTCTCATGAAAGTCCGCTTTATCCATTTATGGATAGTTTAGTTTCCGCCGGGGAAAATAAAAATCCTCTGCTTGTAAACACCCTCTTTGAAGGAACCCGGGAAGATCCTTCCCTGCGGGGATGGATACAAAACATCAGCGAAAGTAACTTTACTCCCGCCAATTTGGCCGCCGGTTTTCTTGAAGGCATAGCCTGTGAACTTTACCGCCTTTATCAGCCTGTCCTTGAATACAAAAAACATGAACGGCTTGTCGGTTCCGGAAATGGGGTGAGGAAAAATAGACCCCTTCAGCAAATCCTGTCAAAAAAATTTTGTATGCCTCTTGAAGTGCCGCTGTATACGGAAGAGGCGGCCTCCGGCGCGGCATTTTTTGCCCTCCTTTGTACCGGTTATTTAAAAGATATTTCCCAGACCCGGAACCTAATCCGCTATAAAAAAACGGAGGAGATTCGGAAAAGCGAGGTTCCTTGAAAATCAGGCTTTTCAATATGGGATTTAACTATTCTCAGGATGGCCGCGGCAACCGCCTGGTACTGCACATGCAGGGATGTAATCTGCGCTGCCCCTGGTGTTCTAATCCCGAGGGCCTTGAAATCAAAGGGACCCTTATGCGTAAAGGGAAAAACGGTGTTCCCCGGCTTTCCTGCAAAGAATTAGAACTGGAGGATCTGCTAAACCTTTGCCGGGAAAGTTCTCCGCTCTTTTTTGAATCAGGAGGAGTTACGTTTACCGGGGGAGAGCCTACCATGCAGAGCGGAGCTTTAAGAGAGGCGCTTGAAGGCCTTTGTGATATGGGGATCCATACGGCTGTTGAAACCAATGGAACTTTTCCGCTTTTGCCGGAT
>JAIRLQ010000184.1 GCA_031259345.1 Treponema sp. | reverse complement strand
TATGCCGAAAACGTCGCAAAGCGCATGATGCATAACGGTTTTGACGCGGAAGTTATCATTGGCGATCTTCCCCAGGTAAAGCGGCTTAAAATTATCCAGGACATTAAATCGGGCAGGATACATTTTCTTGTCGCGACCGACGTGGCGGCGCGGGGGCTGGATATTGAGGATCTTGCCCTGGTTGTAAATTACGATCTTCCCAACGAAGCGGAAAATTATGTTCACCGCATAGGCCGCACTGCCCGGGCGGGTAAAAAAGGCAGGGCCATTACCCTGGCAAGCGAACAGGATGTGTACGAGCTTCCGGCGATAGAACGTTATATCGGAAAAAAGATCCCTTGCGAAAACGCCTCCCCCGATCTTTTGGGCGAAGACAAAAGTGAGGGCCGCCATATATACACCGACAATTATGATACGCGCGGCGGCCGGGACGCGCAAAGGCGCGACAAAAGGCGCGGCGCTGAACGGCAGAGGCCGGGGCGCGGCGCTGAGGGCCGCAGGGGCGAAGGCCGGGGGCCGTCCCGCCAAGCCGGAGAGGGCGAAGGCCGCGCCGGCGGCCGCGGAAGCCTCAAGGCGCCTCACGAAAAGAATTCCTCCCAGGTCAGGGTAAATCTTTCAAAACTTTCCCTGGAAGAGCGCATGGCGTACTACCGGCAAAAGTACGAGAAGGGGGGCGGCGAAAAGGCGGCGGCCAGGTCCAATACGGCCAAAGTAAAAGCTCCGTCCGGCCCAAAGGCCGGGGCTGCCCTTGCGGGGTCTGCTTCTGCGGGGTCTGCCCCAAAAGAAGAAAAATACGGCCGTTCTGCCAATAACCGTCCTTCCGGGCAGCGCAAAACGCGCCGGCCTCAGGCGGCTAATGCCGCAAAGGCGCAACAGGGCAGGGGCAAACAGGGGGGGCTTCCCGCCAAATCCGCGGAGCAAAAGCCCGGGGGTTCAGCTAAATCTAAGGGGGCTGTTCCAAAAACCGAAGTTTTAAAACAGTCTCTATTATCAAAGATTTTTGGATTTTTTAAAAAAAGATAGAGAAAGCGGGAACAAGCCCAAAACGCGGCGTGGGGTTGAACCCCGGCCGCGAGTTAGCGTCTGTCCGCAAAGCCGGACTTTGCGGACAGGCACAAATATAAGTACCAACTGGAGAAACCTTAGTGATCACTGTCAGCGGTGTAAGCCTTGCCTATGGCGAGCGCTCTTTATTTAAAGACGTAAATTTAAAATTCAATTCCGGCAACTGTTACGGCATTATCGGCGCAAACGGGGCGGGAAAGTCCACTTTCCTTAAAATCCTCTCCGGGGAAGTTGAGCACGACAGGGGGGAGATTTCGATAAGTTCCGGCGAACGCATTGCCGTACTCAGGCAGGATCATTTTGCCTTCGAAGAATTTCCTGTCATCGAAACCGTCATTATGGGGTACCCCAAACTCTATGCCATTCAAAAAGAACGTGAGGCCCTTTACGCCAAAGAAGACTTTAACGAAGAGGACGGCATGAAGGCCAGCGAGCTGGAGGCCGACTTTGGGGAGCTTGGCGGCTGGGAGGCCGAAGCCCAGGCAGGGCAGCTTCTCTCCGGTCTGGGCCTGGAAGAAACGGACCACGGCAAACTTATGGCGGAGCTGGACGAAAGCCTTAAAGTGCGGGTGCTTCTGGCCCAGGCTCTTTTTGGCAGTCCCGGCATCCTGCTGCTTGACGAACCCACCAACGGCCTCGATCTGGAATCAATTTCCTGGCTTGAAGATTTTCTTATGGATTTTCCCAATACGGTAATTGTGGTGTCCCACGACCGCCACTTCCTGAATACTGTCTGCACCCACATCTGCGATATTGATTTTGGACGCATCACCCTGTATTCGGGGAACTACGATTTCTGGTATCAGATGAGCCAGATGCTCCAGCGCCAGGCCAGGGATCTGCAAAAAAAGAATGAAGAAAAGGCCAAAGAGCTAAGGGAATTTATTCAGCGTTTTGCCAGCAATGCCGCAAAGAGCCGCCAGGCCACAAGCCGCAAAAAAGTGCTGGAAAAACTTGACCTGGATAATGTCCATGTTACCAGCCGTAAATTTCCTTATGCCGGCTTTAAACCGGAAAGGGAAATTGGCAATAATGTGCTTCGGATCGAAAAATTGTCCTATGTTTTTGAGGGCACAAAAACCCTTGAAGATTTTAGCCTTATAGTAAACCGCGGCGACAAGATTGCCTTTGTCGGCATCGAACACAGCTCAAAGACGGCCTTGTTTGATATTATTTCCGGTTTGATAAAAAGCGAAGCCGGGGATTATTACTGGGGCCAAACAACAAGCGTCTCCTATTTTCCCAAAGAGAACAGCCGTTTTTTCAATTCAAAGCTGTCCATCACGGAATGGCTTACCCAGTACTCGCCCGACCAGGACGAAACCTATGTGCGCAGCTTTTTGGGGCGCATGCTTTTTTCCGGCGACGAGGCGTTAAAGCCGGTAAATGTACTGTCCGGGGGCGAAAAAGTCCGCTGTATGCTCGCCAAAATGATGCTGTCCGGGGCCAATGTCCTTATTATGGATGAACCGACAAATCACCTCGATCTGGAAGCCATAAGCGCGTTAAATCAGGGCCTGGAAGCATTTACCGGTGTGCTGCTTTTCAATTCTCATGACCATGAGTTCATTAACTCCATCGCCAACCGCATTGTTGAGATTGTCCCCGGCCCTTCGGGCAATCCCGGCGCGGCCATTGACCGCATGATGCCTTTTGACGAATACCTAAAGGATACTCAGGTAAAAGAGCTGCGCGGCGCCGCTTACCACCATGCCAAACGTTTGATGATATAGGATTTTGGCCAAAGCCAATTTTAAACCCCGATTGGCTTTGAAACCGGCCTATTTTGAGGCTGTTCCAAAACTTCAGTTTTTGGAACAGCGACCTTTTAAAAATGCAATTTCGCAAGGCTTTAGCCTGAGAAATTGCAAGAGCCGGTGAAAAACTAACCGAGTT
>JAIRLQ010000370.1 GCA_031259345.1 Treponema sp. | reverse complement strand
GCCATAAGGCGCTCTTTGCCCAGCCGGGAAAGATCCACCAATTCAGTTACATAGCGGGGCGCGTCCTGGGGGGAGAGCGAGCCGGTACGGATTGCGTCAAAAAGATTTTGGATATTCCTGCTTAGTATGCCGAATTCCTGATCAAAGCGGTAGCGGATTTCCGCCTCCCCTGCCGCGCCCCCCGCGGAAAAGCCCAGAATCGGGGCTTCCAGGATAAGCGTGGAGGCGTTTAGTTCCGTCATGGTAAGAAGGGCCAGAAAAACCGCGTCGGGTTCCAGGATATTTTCGGGGGCGTCGGGGGAGGCAAAAAGAGAGCCCCGGTTAAGGGTGTCAATTATAAGCAGTTCCCGCGAGACCGGCAGGGCCGGGCGGAAATTGAGCAATACGTCGTAAAGAGGCCCCAGGCGCGGCCCCGAAAGGAGGAAGCAAAGCAAAAAGGCTGCGCCCGCGCCGGGAACAAAGGAAAAGAGGGCCCTGAGCCAGGACTGCTTTTTGGTGATATATACGGCCATCGGTATTTTTCCTATGGACACGCTGAAAAACCCGATGCTTTTCATCGCGTCCGCGAACCTACGGTTCAATAAATTTGCTCATTTCATTGCGCAAATACTTCATTAAAGTAGCACCAAAAAACGCTCGATGGCGTTTTCAGCGCTTCCTTGTTCTTTATATTTCGGCGAAAACGTGCGATAATACAATAAAGAGGCCGCAAGCCTCTGCATTTTTAAGGAGTTAGAATTAACACTTCGTGTTAATTTTCGATTTACATAAGCGGCGCTGCCGCCGCTTTTTTTAAGGAGTTATTATGAAAAAATCACTAACCATCCTGCTTGTGGCTTTGAGCGCTATAATGATAGCCGGCTGTGCCGCTCCTCCTACGGAAGAGATGAACAGAGCCGCCGACGCGGTTACCAGAGCGGAAAATGACGCCAATGCCGTTGCCTATGCCGGGCCTACCCTTTCGCGCGCCAGGGAAGCGCTGAACCAGATGCAGGCGGAGGCGGCCTCCAAGCGTTATGATTCGGCCAAAAGCTATTCCGCCGAGGCTATTGCGGCCGCGGAAAAGGCAATATCCGACGGAAAAATTGCCGCGGATCGCGCGCGGAACGAAGCGGCCGCGCTCTTAAAGGCGCTTGATACGGAAATTGCCCAAACCGAAGGGGAGCTTGCCGCTTCAAAAGAAGTTCCGGGCATTATCCTCGATTTTGCTCCCCTGGACGCTGACCTTGCCGCCGCAAAATCTGCCCATACGGACGCGAATGCCAGCCTGAGCGCGGCGCGTTACGCGGAAGCGGTAACAAAAGCCCAGCCCATACGCCCGCTTCTTGCGGACATACGGGCCGGTTTAAGCCAGGCTGCCATGACGGCAGTCCGCAAAAAATAAGCGCCTAAGCCTGTTCCAAACCTGAAGGCAAGCCGGGGGTTCCGGGACAGGCCCCTATTCCAGTACCGACGCAAATATCTCCCTTACTTCATGTTCGCCAAATTCCACAAACCCCGAAACCCGCCCATTGTTGCGCTGCATGCAGAGTTTAACCATAAGCTCAAGATCTTCTTTGGGAACCCCAAGCTCTTTTAAGGTAAGGGGCATCCCCATGGATTTTAGCCAGGCCCGGAAAGCCCTAAGACCGGCGTTGGCGGTCTCTTTTATATCCGCAAAATCCGCCCGTATGGCAAATACCCCAACGGCAAACTGGGCAACGCGGGCAACTTCCTCCGGGGCGCCGTGATCGGTAATATACTGAAGCCAGGCAGGCATAACCACCGAAAGGCCCGCCCCGTGGGCGGTATCATAATGGCTCGAAATGTGATGTTCCAGGACATGCTCGCCGCCCCGCGGGCCGCTCCGCCCCAGACCCGTCAGATCGTTGTGGCTCCAGGTGGCGGCCATCATCAACTCGGCGCGGGCCTCGTAATCCCCGGGGTTTGCCACCGCCACCGGCCCCCAGCGCACCACATTCCGCATAAGCCCTTCGGCAAACTCGTCCGCAAGGTGGCTTACCGGAAAGCCCTTTTGGAAGTAGCGGTTTACCGTATGGGCAAGAATATCCGCCGCCCCCACGCCGGTTTGGTAGGGCGAAACCGTATAGCTTAGCTCGGGGTTCATAATGGCGAAAACCGGGCGGCAGCATTCAAAAAACACCGACTTTTTAAGGCCCGTTTCCACATCGTCAAGGATAACGGCGGACTGGCTCATTTCGCTCCCGGCGGCGGAAATGGTACAAATTGCCCCAACGCCCATCATCTTTTGGGGCGCCGCCTCCCCCCGGAAAAAATGCCAGTACTTTCCGCCGTTAGCCAGGGCCAGGCCTATGGCTTTGGCGGTGTCAATAACGGAGCCGCCGCCAACGGCCAAAAGAAAATCAACCTGTTCGTCCTGGGCAAGCTTTATTCCTTTTTCGGCAAAGGACCGCCTTGGATTGGCCTGCACGCCCGGCAGTTCTGCCCAGGGGATGCCTTCATTTTTAAGGGAGAGTGAAACCCGGTCATACAGCCCGCTCTTTTTAACGGAGCCGCCGCCGTAAACTAAAAGGACTTTTGAGCCGCCGTGTTTTTTGACCATCCTTCCGGCTTCAAGCTCGGTTTCTTTGCCGAAAAGAATATCCGTAGACGGATGCATTTTAAAACTGGTAAATGTTTTCATGTTTTAACTATAGATTTTTAAAAGCGCCTTAGACAAGGGTCCGCTACGGCGGCGGCTCCTTTAGCCCGTCAGTAGTAAAATCATTCTTTTCATGCTATACTTGCCTTATGACTATCGAACAAACTGTAGAGATACCGCCGGACCACCGGCTGACAATTGACGTACCCCGCGAAATACCGGCGGGCAGGGCAAAGCTGACTGTTTCTATTTCCCCCAAAGAAAAAACGGTCAAAATGTCCCGGCAAATGCGCAACATTATGAAGTTTTACGGCTGCCTCAAGGACAGTCCGGCTTTTGAAGGCGATCCGGTAGAAATCCAGCGGCAAATGCGTGCCGAATGGGACCGCCCTTGGGACAAACATGAGTAAAGTTCGATACGTATTGGATAGCAGCGTATTCATAAGCATTGTGAAAGGCCTTATGGGGACCGCTTCATCGCTCAGCCTGCCGCTTGACGGTAAAATGTATATCAGCGTAATCACCCGCATTGAAGCCCTGGCATACCCAAACATGAAAACGGAAGAAGAAACTAAAATTCGCGGGCTTCTGCGGTACATGAAAGTTATTCCCCTTAACCGGAAGGTTGAGCAAAACGCCATCTTCATCAGGGCGCAGACAAAGAAAAAATTACCTGACTGTATTGTCGCAGCCGCCGCTCTCAGCATAAATGGCATCCTCCTTTCCGGCGATATGGATTTTCGCAATCTTAATATCCCCGGCCTTACGGTAAGGATAGTTACCCCCAAAACATAATTCGCG
>JAIRLQ010000169.1 GCA_031259345.1 Treponema sp. | reverse complement strand
ATGAGGCCGGACGCGCCCAGTTCATTCAGGGCCATGAGCACGGTAAAAATATCGCCGGCTTCCACCAACTCGCCGGTATCAATAAGGGCGATTTCCCTGGAAACCGGCGGGTCGGCGCGCCTGTCCCGCAGAAAATCGTACACCCGCCCCAGGCGCGGTCCCGCGAGGAAATAGTTCAGCAGTACCGCCGTCCCCGCCGCTGTACAAAGCGCGGCAAGCAGTATCAAAAGGGATTGTTTTCGGGAAATAAAGGCCGACATGTATTCTCTGAATTTCGGCTGATTCGGGCCATGTTTTGAGTAGAGAATCGCAGACGACACGGAGACACGGACAGAGGGAGGGGCTGTCCGAAAAGTTTTTCAGTCAGGCTTATTGTTTTAGGTCTTGCCTAATAAATGGAGATTTTTAGAAAATGTACATGATCCCCTTCTGCTCCTATCTCAAGAAACTTTATTTCATACCTCTTGCTTATTTCTTCACCTTTGCATCGGAATCTGTCAGCCCTTTCTTCCGCCGGTCAGACGCTCCAGGCTTATGGCTATGATAATTATTGCTCCCACCGCCACCGTCTGCCAATAAGAGGAAATACCCAGCAGATTAAGCCCATTGCGGAGAATACCCATCAATAGTACGCCTATCAGAGTACCGAGAATGGTGCCTTTCCCGCCGCTCAGACTCGTACCCCCGATGACCACTGCGGCAATGGCGTCAAGATTCATGTTTGTACCAGCATTCGGATCGATGGCGAGAAGATGCGCGGACTGGACAAAAGCGGCGATCAGGCACATGGCGCCCATGAGAACATAGGGCACCACCATGTACAGGTTTACGGTAATGCCCGAGTACCGCGCTGCCTGATCATTGCTCCCAATGGCGTACAACATTCGTCCCGGTTTGGTAAAAGAAAGAAAAAGCTGGCCAAGAACAAATATAAGCATCACTATCCATACATAGGTCGGCAGATTAATAATGGTAAAGCTGTCAAAATCCTTTAAATATCTGGGCAGATTGGAGACCGGCCGCGAATCGGAAATAATATAGATAAGACCGTGGTATATCGACATGGTTCCCAATGTGACAATCATCGGAGAAAGATGAACATAAGCAACCAGCAGGCCATTGACAAGTCCGCAGACAAGCGCCACGCCCATGCCCAGGGCAATTCCCTGGACAGGGTTCCCATTCAGGATCATATAGCACATAATCCAGCCGGAAATCTCAAAAATTGACCCGATGGAAAGATCAATGCCGCCGGTTACAATAATAAAGGTCATGCCGACAGCAAGGATACCGATAGAACTTATCTGATACAGCACATTTATTATATTGCGTCCTGTCAAAAAATAGGGGGAGGCAAAACTGAGGGCCACAAACAAAATCAGGAGGCTCAATCCTACCCCTATTTCGGTTTGATAATTGCCACGGAAAAGCCGCAATTTTTCAATCATTGTTTTCGTTGCCATAGGCAGACTCCTTCCCGGGAATAGCGTAGCTTAGAATTTCGTGTTCCGTAGTACCATCACTTTTAAGTTCCGCAACTATACGGCCTTCATTGATAACCAGCAGTCTGTCGGTCAAGGAAATAACTTCCTGCATTTCCGATGACACCACGATTACCGCCTTCCCGTTCCGGGCAAGTTCGCGGATTAGCTCATATATTTCTACTTTTGTTCCTACATCAATGCCGCGGGTCGGTTCATCAAAGATAATCACCTCGGTCTTTAACGCAAGCCATTTGCTTAACAAAACTTTTTGCTGGTTTCCCCCGGACAGGGAAGCAACCGGCTGATTCAGGGAAGCAAATTTCAGATTAAGTTTTTTTAGCAGGTTTTCCGATGTCTTTTCATATTTCTTTTCACTGTTAAAAAACTTCCCGGAAAGTTCCATTTGGGTAATGGCAATGTTAAAGGAGAGTCCTAGTTGGGTAAACAACCCTTTGAGCTTTCTGTCATCGGGAACAAATACAACGCCCTGCTTTACCACGTTTTGAATACTGCGGTTATTGACCGGCCTGCCTTTCAGCCATATCCCGCCGGTCTTTTTTCGACGTATGCCAAACAGGGTTTCCACGATTTCACTGCGTCCCGCGCCGACAAGACCCGCCATGCCGAGCACCTCGCCTTTCCGCACCGTAAAACTGATATTGCTGAATTTTCCGTCAGCGGCGGAAAGATTTTCTACCCGCAGAATTTCATCGCCTGTTTCAATGCGCTGGCGTGTGCCATAAAATTCCCCGATGTCACGCCCAACCATCAGTTGCACCAGTTTTTGTTTATCAAGTTCCTCAAGGGGAATACGTTCCCGAACGGTTTTCCCGTCACAGAGGACCGTTACATAATCACCAATTGCAAAAATTTCATCAAAACGATGGGTAACCAGAACAATAGAAACCCCCTGGGCCTTCAGGGTTCTGATTATCTGAAAAAGATGCTCGACTTCCTTAATTGATATAGCGGTTGTCGGCTCATCAAATATGAGTATTTTATTCTGCCCGGATATGGCTTTGACAATTTCAACGATCTGTTGCTGCGCTACGGTAAGGTTTCTGATTTTTGTGCTCACCGCAGGAAAATTACGCAATCCCATGTGCTCAATAATTTCCTGCGCCTTGCGGTAGAGATCCTTTCTTTTATAAAAAATATTTCCAAGATAACAGGAATCGTCAAACAGAAAAATATTTTCCGCTATGCTCAGATCGGGCATTAAATTCAATTCCTGGGCCACCATGGCAATTCCAATCTGCCTGGCAAGATGGGGGTTCAACGCCTGATAGGTGTTTCCTCCGACGACAATCTCGCCTTCGTCCGGCTGATGTATGCCCATAATAATTTTTCCGAGAGTGGATTTTCCCGCTCCGTTTTCACCCACGAGACAGTGAATCTCTTCCGGCCCAAGGTGAAATCCGGCTTTATCAAGGGCACGGACACCATGGAAACGCTTAGTAATGCCCTCTGCCGTTAAACTCCAATCCATCCGTCCTGGCTCCTGAGGCCGCGTTTCGGAACCGGAATGATCCGGCTCCGAAACAGGGCTGCTTATTTCTGCGGGCCGAAAGTATCGGCCAAAACTACGGGAACGCTTTCCTTTGCATTCTGGGTTGTACAAAGCGGGCAGGGAGTGGAAACACTCTGTACCGCTTCACCCTTTACCAGATTGCCGTACATCTGCTCCGCCAAAATGGCGCCGTGCTTGTACGCGGGCTGAATGGCCATAACATTGATATCGCCATCCAGAACGGCCTGCAGACTCTCGGGAGAACCATCGAAGCCGCCCAGAATAATATCGTTCTGGCGACCCGCGTCTTTAATGGCCTGCATCGCACCCAGCACCGCTTCATCATAGTTACACCAAAGAATAGAAATATCTTTGTTGGCAGTAAGCAGGTCCTGGGTAAAACGATAGGCTTCCTGCCTGGTGTAGTCGATAGCTTCTTTTATGTGGGGTATCTCGATGCCCGCTTCATCCATAGCGGCGGTAAAGCCCTTGTGACGAAGCTTGGCGTTACTGCGGGCAAGACTTATGGTAATGGTAGCGGCGGTTCCGCTCATCCCTCTCCGCTTGTACTCCTGAGCCATATAGCGGCCGGCATCAAGACAGCCGCCTTCGTTCTGGGCATCGATCATGGAAACATACTTGGCGTTGGGATCATCGGGAGCAATATGGGCAATCCATACAGGGATTTTCGCATTGTTCAATTCCAGGATCGGCGCATTGGCGGTGGA
>JAIRLQ010000107.1 GCA_031259345.1 Treponema sp. | reverse complement strand
ATCCAAAGCTCCAATGAAAATAATGCCGGGCTCATTATGAGTGGGAAAGTCGTTGGAAAAGGCGCAAACAGTCTGCCTGATCTTGTCTGTTACATCGTCGCTATAGGATTGTTTCCGTTCGGCCCTGTCCGACTCATTGTCATCAAGAAAGGATTCCAATTCGCTATCGGTAAAAGTTGTCTTCATATCCGGCTCCTATTCCCTTTCCCGGGCTGTCCGCGCCGCAGGGCGGGGCCTTTCGTCCGGGCCAGGGTCTGTCATACCCCCATTGTACCACAGCGGGGCGGTATGTGCCATTACGTCCCCTGCGGGCCTTCCCGCAGGGGACGTTCCAAGGCAGGGGGCTTATCTGGCAAAACAATGCCCGGGGATTCAGAGCCATTCGGTTTTTGTCCGCCTGTTCTCTGATCTTCGGTTTTAAGCGTAAAGGCAAAAATTGCGGGGGAACTGAAAAACCGGACCGGCAAGGGTTTTTTCATCTGTTATTTTGAGTACACCGGAAAGCTCTACACCTGGACCTATGACGAACTACGGTCAATTATTCGAAAAAACAAGCCTCAAAGTACGAACCAACGATTCGGCAGGGTAGTAAACCCCATGCGAACAAAAAATGCCCGGTCCCAGGGAACCCCGAAACCGGGTGGCGGAGGAGGCTATTCGAGGCCGTCGCCAACCGCTGCCTCCTCCGGTGGCATTTTCAATATACTGCCATACCAGCGGGTTGTCAAGGGTATATGTCAAGGCGGTTCCATATCTACCGGGGCCCGCCGGGACAGCCCTGTTATATGCCTTGATTTCCGCTAATCGGCAGCCCTATTTTCTCCGCGTTGCTTGCTTCGATGAGTTTTTTGTACAGGCTTTCATGGCGCGCCTGTTTTGGCTGCAATAAATGATTGCATATCGGCGTAGAACTGGCCAAAACTTTCGGGGCAGCGATTCCTTATGACTTCGATGTTGCTTGCTTCTGCGATTTGAGTGTAAGAATTAGAAGTGTCGTCCCTATTGAATTGTTTTAATACCCGTTTAAAGTATTGTTTTGGATGATTGCTTTGAGAATCACCCCTGACACTCCATAGTTCTTCAGGTTTTTCAGGTAATGGCGGATTTTTTGGAATTGAAGGATAGGCAGAATTATCAGAGAGAAGCCAACTTTCCATTGTTTTCTTGGGCACAACAGGAAGATACTTCATTCCTGTGGATACAATATTTTGAAAATCCCGTTTAATTGAGTTATAAACTGAAAGGAAATTTTGATCATCGCTATCTTGATGATAGCCCAAATGACTGGATTCTTCTATCAGCGCCAAAATTTTTAATTTGCTAATCATATTAATCCGACTGTTATCTCTCCCCAAACTTTGATATTTTCGTATTCTTTTGATGGACTTATGGGTCTCACATTTCACTTGCACAGTTACAGGATGGGCGCATTTTTTTATAAAGGATGTTATGGGGCCAATATCCCGTTTGCCTTCACAGCAGATGAGTATGGTCATTTCCCGCCCATTCTGTCAAGAATTTCGTCTGTATTCAGATTTACCCATACTTCGCCTGGATTAAGAGCTTCCAGGAGTGTTTTCATTCTTTTTTTTGTGAACATCTTTCCACAACGAACAATTCCCGCATGATCTTTCCAGAGAAAAATAATGTTGTCCGGTTTTATATAGTCCAAAACAATAGGGCTATGGGTAGTAAAAACGACTTGTCTGCCGCCTTTTTTTGTTATGTCAGATAATAATTTATGGATACCTTCAGTCAGGTAAGGGTTAATTCCATTCTCGATCTCGTCCACCATAATTACACCAGCGGATTCTTCCAGTTTTCCGGCATTGATCGTAAAACCATTCTTTGTGGGAGCGCTATCCCTGCCGGTTGGAGGCGCAGGTATTATTTTCTTTTGGAGAGAAATAGCGGCAAAAGAGATAATTCTTAAAAGGCCGTCGCTTATATGGTCTTTGTTTATCCGCGTGGAACCATCTTCAAATTCTTCTTCAATATATAATTCAATCTTCCCGCCAAGGTCAATGGTGTTGATTTTCACTGAAAAACCGATCAGGGTTGAAACAATTCTGTCAAGAGAAGATTTTTGTTCATCGATTAAGCCGTGAATAAACGGAGCCAATGAGCTGCCGTTCAATCCTATATCATTAGAAAATTGATTTTTGTCTCCGCCCCTTATATTCTCCGGGGAAAGTATCCCAAAACAGACAGTATCAAGCAGATATTTTTTCAAGGCGGATAGTTCGGGGCTATTCTTTATGCTTTGTGTATATTTTAGAAACGACGCCTCAAAGGCAAGATCGCCAATGCCGGACGAAACAGCGGAAGGGCTGCCTGAATAACAGGCATTCTTATCTCCGGCAATCATTAAATCTTCATCACTGTTTTTGGGAGGATAAAGCACAGCCTTTGTTTTCAGATTAATTACCTTTTCTTTTATTTCAAACTGCCCGTCAAATTGATTTATTATAAAAGTCCACTCGACAGGCGTTGACTCCTGGTTTATTGTAAATTCAAAGGCGCTTATGAAGGTAATTGAATCATTTTTATTGGTGTTAAATTGTGAGCGTAATTGATCAAATGTCCAACCTTTTTCACGCAGATATTCTGATATTTCACGCATGGAAGCGGAACGGATAAAGTCCAAAGCCTGTAATACCGTCGTCTTTCCACAGGAATTTCCGCCTATCAGCGCCGTCAGCCGTGTAAAGTTTATCGTCATATTCTGAATAGCCTTGAAATTCCTGATGGTCAGCTTCTTTAACATATCCGGCTCCTATTCCCTTTCCCGGGCTGTCCGCGCCGCGGGACGGGGCCTTTCGTCCGGGCCAAGGTCCCGGTTTGTTGCAGCGGAGGAAAGGCCAGGGTCTGTCATACCCCCAT
>JAIRLQ010000066.1 GCA_031259345.1 Treponema sp. | reverse complement strand
ATCAGCCGGCCCGCTAGGCCCGTCCTTCCGCTTGTGATACTTCCCCGGGAATAGCAATAGAAGATTATTTTGAGCATGACATCGGGGGATAGGCGGAGGTTCCCAACCGGTCGTTATGGAATACGGCGGCGAAGACGCTCAGGGCCAGTTGGTCGATGGGTAGTTTACGGTGTGTTCGAAGGAACCTGGTATGAGTTGTTCTTCAAGACAAACGGTAAGGAACAATCCCCGGGAGATATCAAAGTGGGCCGCTTTTTAAATGCCGTTGCCCTCCCCTTGCTTTTTAGGCATATTTCCCTTACATTGACGATAAGAATTATGGCGTTAACCCTTTACAATACCCTGGGCCGGAACCTGCAGCCTTTCGAGCCTGTTGAGCCGGCCAGGGATGGCAGACGGCCTGTTGGTTTCTATGGCTGCGGGCCTACGGTGTATAACTATGCGCATATCGGGAACCTTAGGGCCTATGTAACCCACGATGTGCTGCTCAGATCCCTGCGCCGCTTTGGTTACAGCGTCAGGCATGTGATGAACATCACCGACGTGGGGCACCTTTCGGGGGACAACGACGAAGGGGACGACAAAATCGTACGTTCCGCCGAGGAGCGGGGCAAAACGGTACTGGAAATTGCCGATTTTTATACCCAGGCTTTTTTCCGGGATACCGAAAGACTTAACATTGTCCGCCCGGATGTAGTCTGCAAAGCTACCGAACATGTCCAGGACATGATAGAGCTTATCAAAAAAATCGAACACAACGGCTTTACCTATTCCGCCGGGGGCAACCTCTACTTTGACATTTCAAAATTCCCCCATTACGGTGAGCTTGCCCTGCGCGGCACAGGCGCCGCCGAAGATGAAGCTGTCTCCAGAACAGGCCCGGACGAAAACAAACGTAACGCCGCGGACTTTGTCCTGTGGTTTACCAAAAGTAAGTTCGAGAGCCAGGCCCTTACCTGGGACAGCCCCTGGGGCCGGGGCTATCCGGGCTGGCATATTGAATGTTCAGCTATGAGCGCCAGATACCTGGGGGAACAGTTTGACATCCACGCGGGGGGCATAGACCACATCCCTATCCACCATACCAACGAAATTGCCCAAAGCGAAGCGGCTTTTGGTAAACACCCCTGGGTAAAATACTGGGTTCACAATGAATTCCTGGTTTTGGACAAAGGGAAAATGTCCAAATCCGCCGGGGGGTTTATCACCCTGGAAACCCTGATAGACGCGGGCTACGAGCCCCTGGACTACCGCTACTTCCTTTTGGGGGGGCATTACCGCAGCCAGCTTCAGTTTTCTTTTGCCGCTCTGGACGGGGCGAAAAACGCCAGGAAATCTTTGCTGGATAAACTTAAAAGAATTAATAACGAAAGGTTAAAAGACAAGGGAGAGCCGGAGTCGGGTAAAGAAGCAAAGAGCAGAAGCAAAGAGCGGGCGGAATCGTATTTGAACGATTTTAACAAAGCCCTGGAAGATGATTTATCCACCCCCCGGGCGCTGGCCGCGCTTTGGGGCATTTTAAAAGACGACGGTATAAGCGGAGAAGACGCCCTGGCGGCGGCGTTCAGTATGGATGAGGTGCTGGCTCTCAGCCTAAAAAAAGAAGTCCTTGACCGGCAGGATTCAGAACCGGCTGCGGACGATCCCGCTTTTGTGGCGGAAATCGAAACCCTTATTGCCAGCCGGACCGAGGCGAAAAAGGCGAAGGATTTTGCCCGGGCCGATGAAATCCGTAACCAGCTTAAAGAAAAGGGTATTATTTTGGCGGATTCCCCGGCGGGTACCACCTGGAAAAAAGTATAAAGCTCGGATAAACTGTAACGAACAAGGAAACGGGTTGTTTAAGGTATGAGTGAAGAGGAATTCCGCAGGCTTTACGATACGGTTTTCCCCATTCTTTTCCGGGTTGCATACCGCATAGCGGGAAGCGAAGAAGCCGCCGAAGATTTGTGTCAGGAGGCGTTTTTTAGGCTTCACGAAAAGAGTATGGTCTTTCCCAGCCTTGACGACGCGAAATATTGGCTTATCCGGGTGGTAAAGAATGCCGCTCTGAATTATGCCAAACGGAAGATCAGGGAGAAGAAAGCTTATCAGAAGGCGTTTCGGGAAGACATAAGGACAGTTGATTCAGGCGAAAGCCAACTGGTAAAAAAAGAAACCAGGGATGAGGTTTTGGCCGCCCTCGAAAAGCTGCCGGAAAATCTGCGTATAGTTTTGATTTTAAAAGAATATGGCGAGCTTAATTATAAAGAAATCGGCAGGGCTTTAGGTATAAGTGAAGGTAATGTTAAAATACGGGTATTCCGGGCCAGGGAACGTCTGGCGCTTTTGTTAACGGAGGGTGAGAAATATGTGTCCTGACAGGCAAATTCTATCCCTGTATGTCGACCGCGAGCTTCCTTCCCCCTGGAAGGAAAAGCTGGAGACCCATCTTGATTCCTGCGGGGATTGCCGTAAAAAAATCAACAAATACAAAGCTCTTAGCGCGGTCTTAAAAAGCGGCGGCGACGATGCCCTTATGGAGGCAAAAGACCGGGTATGGGCGCGCATGGCTTCCGCGGCAGCTTTGCGGGGGCTAAAAGCCGAAAGTTCCCCCCTTGGGGGCCGGGAGATCCGGCTGTGGAAGCGCAGAGTTTCCATTCCCCTGCCGGCAGCCGCCGCGGCAGCGGTCATTTTTGTGGCAGCGGCAATTTTTGTCCTTGCCGGAATGGGAAGCCCGGCTGCCGGTACAGCCCAAAGCGCGTTCCTGGCAAACAGCCCCCAGGAAGAGGTTCCCGGTATGACGGCGTTTTCCGATATGGACGGGGTAATGCAGTACCTTTCCAGCCAGGACATGGGCAACTATATGATCATTAAACTTCCGGAAAGCAGGAATTTTTCAAGCACAGGCGAACCGACCCTGCTTCGGGCTGCCGATTTTGGGGGCACTTCATCTGTTGTTGGCCCTTCCCAGGGGAGCGTAATTACCCAATGAAGCTTTTTCGCTGGGGAAAATTTGCCGTAGCGGCAGGATTTCTTTTTCTGACCGGCTCTTTTCCGGCCATGGCCCAGGATCAGGCGGCCCCCAGGGAACCCCAGGGCTCCACTCCCTATACCCTGGAAGAACTTCTTCCCGACCTAAAAGACAGGGCTATCATTATGGATATAGTCGCCCGTATCGTGGAACAGGGACAGAACGTAGTGTGGAATACAGAGAATTCCAAGGTGATAATTCCGGGGCAGCCTGTAGGTTTAAAACTCGTGGGCGCCAATATTGTGGTGGCTGTTCAATTCACCCCGTATTTCCGATCTTCGGGTAATCATGTACTTGTAGCCCAGGGGCAAATCTGGATTAAAGCCCCCAACAATGGCATCAGCTACCATACGACGATGCAGTCCATCCCTCTGGTTTTTGGCGAAGAGATTTTCTTTTTTCCTCTGGGATCTCAATATTCCAAGGATGACGCCCGGATTGAAATACAACTGGTCCTTCACCCATATAGCCGTCAAACCGAAGATGAAGCTCCGGGACCCGGGGGGAACGCGGTCCCTCAATGAGACAAAAAGTTCCTCTGTTTTTGTTTGCCTGTTTAATTCGCACAGGGGTCCATGCCCCGTCCGCTCCGCGGCGGGGTTGGTTGATTCGTATGCGGGGTTCATGCTCTGTCCGCTTTGCGGCGGGGTTGTTGATCACCCTTTTTTTTGTTTGTTCCTGTAAGGAAAATTTGCCCATTATAAGTTCCATTGAACCCCATATTGGCAGCCCCGGGGAATTATTGACGATAACAGGCGAAAATTTTGGGGAAGAGCGGGATGAATCTTCTTATGTAACCATAGCCGGAGCAGCGCCTACCAGCTCGTCCTATGTCAGTTGGAAAAACAGCCTTATTCAAGTCAGAATTCCGGAATTCGCCGAAGCGGGGCTGGTTTATATCCACCGGGGGGGTAAAAAAAGCAACCCCGTGCTTTTTTCGTACCGATCCGCCATGCCCGAGCCTGTCCGGGGCGAAGAATTCGGAAGCCTCCCCAGGATACAGACCGTAGAACCCGCGTCCGCGCCTATAGGCGCGCTTGTTACCATTCATGGGGCAAATTTCGGCGCATCCAGGGAAAATTCCGGGGTCTTTTTTGCATGGAACGCCGAAACCAGGACTTCTTCAGAAACCGAAGCAAAAGCCCCGGAGGCAGTCGAAGCCTTTGACACGGAATTCGCCTATGAACTGTGGAGCGAGCGGGAAATCAGGGTACGGGTTCCCGACGGGGCGGTATCCGGCAATCTGGAAGTAAGAACCCCCCGGGGTAATTCCCGGCCTGCCTTTTTTGAAATATCGGGCAAACCGGGTACAAAAATCTACAAAGACAAGCGCAGCTATACCTTTAGCTATTCTGTGGATGTGATGGTGGAACGGGCCGTCCGTCCAAACGGACTTTATCTTTGGCTTCCAAAGCCGGTTTCTTCGGCGTCCCAGCGAAACATCAATGTGCTTAACCGCAGTTCGGAACCCTTTATCGAAAATTACCGGGGATCATCGCTCTATCAATTGATGAACCTCGATCCCGGGACAAAAGAACAAATCAACCTGTCTTATGTTGCCGAAGTGTATGCCGTAGAATCGGGCATAAGATACCAGAACATCAGGCAGGACGGGACATCACCAATCAAGATGGTTTATACCCAAAGCGCCCCCATGATCCCTTCGGATGATCCTGATATCGCGGCTCAGGCAGGGGCAATTGTGGGCAGAGAAAGGAACCCCTACATAAAAGCCCAAAAAATTTTTCAGTGGATTCTTAAAGAAAAAGACCTGCAGGCCGCGCCCCTGCCCGGAGGCGCTTTGGAAGGGCTAAAGGAAACAGGCGCCGACAGCTACAGGGCTTCCCTTCTCTTCTGCGCTCTTGCCCGGGCTGCCGACGTACCTGCCATTCCTGCCGCCGGGGTTTTGGTAGACAGAAACCAAAGGGCCGTCCGGCATTACTGGGCGGAATTCTGGATCGACTCCTTTGGCTGGATTCCGGTTGATCCCGCTTTAAGCGCAGGGGCCGCGCCGGATGGCTTTTTGCTCCGCGAAGACCACGGGACATTTTACTTTGGCAGCCTGGACAACCAGCGCATCACCTTTTCCCGGGGACAAAGCGCCATTTCCCAAATGGATGCCAGGGGCCGTATAACCGCCCGCTCCAGGGACTATTCCCTTCAAAACCTGTGGGAAGAAGCTACAGGCGGGCTTGAGTCCTATTCTTCCCTGTGGAGTGATGTTACAATTACAGGGCTTTATATACAATAAACAACAAAATGCGGAGCATTTTGCAAGGATGGCGATATGGTAAACGTTATTTCCCTGGGGGGGTCTATCGTGGCTCCCGACGGCGTGGACGAATTATTTTTAAAAGATTTTAAAAGTCTTATCGATGAATTCCTGCGGGAAGACGAAAAGCGGCGCTTTATTTTTGTAGTGGGCGGGGGCGGCCCGGCCAGGCATTGGCAAAAGGCATTCAGAAATATCTACCCCCATGACGACAGTGAGCAGGCCGACTGGATAGGCATTATGGCGACCCGCCTTAACGCCCAGCTTATCCGGGGAATTTTTGGCGAATGGTGCGCCCAGGATGTGGTAACCGATCCTACCCAGGTAGGGCCCTTTACCGGCAAGGTGCTGGTGGCATCGGGCTGGAAACCGGGTTTTTCTTCCGACTACGACGCGGTGCTGCTGGCAGAGCGTTTTCAGGCGGATTCCATGATAAACCTCTCGAACATAGAAAAAGTTTACTCGGACGATCCCAAAAAAAATCCCGACGCAAAACCTATCGATACAATTTCATGGGACGACTTTAGGGCTATGGTGGGCGATGAATGGACGCCGGGCAAGAATGTACCCTTTGACCCTGTGGCAAGCCGCCACGCCGCCCGAATCGGGCTTAAAGTGATCTGCGCCGCCGGCCGGGATCTTTCCAATCTGCGCAAACTGCTCAAAGGCGAGAGCTTTACCGGTACGGTAATAGGAACATGAGGACCGGGTAATTACCTGCGCAAAATGCAAGCGCATTTACTCCGCTAATACAAACAGGACGCCCGGACGCTGCCCCGGCTGGGTGCTAGATGGACGAAGCTCCTCCCGCGCTTCGCGCCGTTTGTTGTTTTACATTTTCGCCTTAGTGTTACTTTTTCTGCGTATAACATTATCCTGGTCGTCGTTTCGCCATGTGTGTAATCAGTAATGCAATAAACGCTGTAGATAACTCTGCGTCCACGGGCGGGGGCAATCTCCTACGCAAAAACTATGGAGGAGTCCGCTTACGAGCCCCGCCCTTGTTTTTCTTTTATTTCCTTACCGGGGCTTTCTCTGCTCATGGGCAATACCCACA
>JAIRLQ010000057.1 GCA_031259345.1 Treponema sp. | reverse complement strand
TTTTATGGGCTTATTGGGGCAGGCCGATCCGAACTGATGGAGGCAATCCTCGGGTTTATTGAACGGACCAGCGGCGATGTATTTGTTTTTGGCAAGAAAATGAATAATCTCAACCCCACTGAGGCAAACAAGCACGGGCTTGCTTTAGTTCCCGAAAGCCGTAAGACCCAAGGTCTAGTTCTTGAGAATACCGTAGCCTTTAATACGACGCTGGTGGTACTGGAAAGTTTTATTAATTATTTACGGGTTAACCGGCGGAAGGAATTGCAAATTGTTAACCATGGTATTGAAAGCCTGGGTATTAAAACCCCTTCTGTAAAACAACGGGTTTCCAATTTGTCAGGGGGCAATCAGCAAAAAGTGGTATTGGCGAAATGGCTCGCCACTTCGCCCAAGATCCTGATCTTGGATGAACCGACCCGGGGTATTGATGTAGGGGCCAAGGCGGAGATTTACCGGATAATTAACGAGTTGGCGGCTTCAGGTATAGCAATCATCATGGTTTCTTCAGAATTGAATGAAGTGCTTAATATGTGTGATCGTCTTGTGGTGATGCGGGAAGGAGAAATCGCGGGAACTCTGGAAAAAAAGGATTTTTCTCAAGATACAATTTTGAACTATGCCTTGGAGGAAATAAATGAATAAGAATTTGGTCTCAAGTTATGATAATAATCCGGTATTAGGACCGGCAATCCGTTATTTCAAGATCAATTCAGGTATTTTGGTAGGATTCACCGTTCTTTTTATTATTCTTTCTATTTTTGCCGAACGTTTTTTTTCCTATGATAACTTTATAAATGTACTGCGTACCGTTTCTACTAATGCTTTCTTATCCATAGGGGTAATGATGGCAATCATGCTGGGAGGTATTGACCTTACCGGTGGTGCGTTACTTGCATTTGCCGGATGTGTTTCAGTGGTCGCCATGGATCGGTTCGGCGCTCCTATTCCCGTGGCCTTTGCCTGCGGGCTTATGATTGGAATCCTTGCAGGATTTACCAATGGAGTAATCATAGCCTACTCCGGTATCCATCCTTTTGTGGTTACCCTGGCCATGATGAGTATTTGCCGGGGAGGAGCCTATCTTATTGCCGACGGCAAACCGGTGCCCCTGCGTAACGATGCATTTACGGAATTGGGAAACGGCTATTTAGGACCGGTTCCCCTTCCGGTCGTCTATATGCTTTGTTATGTATTCTTGGCATACCTGCTGCTCAACCGGACCCGTATAGGCAGACATATCTATGCGGTTGGGGGTAATCCGGTCGCAGCCAAATACAGCGGAATTAATATTATCAAAGTTAAGATCATGGTTTGGACCATCAGCGGATTACTCGGCGCTTTTGGAGGAGTTATCTTGGCGGCTCGTATGTCATCAGGGCAGCCTGCGGTGGGTAGTGGATTTGAGACCGATGCTATCGCTGCGGCGGTACTGGGGGGTACCAGTATGTACGGCGGGGTCGGTAATATCGGGGGCGTCTTTATCGGCATCCTCGTCATCGGCATCATTAGTAACGGGCTTAACCTGTTGCATGTCAACTCCTTCTGGCAATATGTAGCCAAGGGGGTGATCATCCTGCTGGCCGTATACATTGATATGTATCGAAAGAAACGGGAGAACAGCAGGAAAGGATAAGAGGGGAGAGGGATGGAGCCAAATAAAAGACGCCAATTACAACTTTGGGCGGCGCAAATACGGAAAAACGGCCTGGAAGCGGTACAAGCCGCCAATTCCGGGCATATAGGCGGATCATTTTCAATCGCGGAGATCCTGGCGGTATTGTATTTTGACCGGCTGCGGATCGACCCCCAAAGGCCGAAAAAACCTGACCGGGACCGGTTCGTCCTTTCCAAGGGGCATTGTACCCCCGGGGTTTACGCGGCCCTGGCCCTGCGGGGATTTTTTCCGGTGGAGGACCTCAAAACCTTCCGGCGCATCGACAGTTATCTTTCGGGTCATATCGAGATGAAACAGGTGCCCGGGGTGGATATGTCCGCCGGGTCCCTGGGTCAGGGGCTTTCGGTTTCGGCGGGGATGGCCCTGGCGGCCCGGCTGGATAAGCTGGATTACCGGGTGTATACCGTTGTCGGGGACGGGGAAATTCAGGAAGGCCAGAATTGGGAAGCCGCCATGGCCGCGGCCCATTTCAAAATCGACAACCTCTGCCTCTTTGTTGATAATAACCGGCTCCAGTTGGATGGACCGGTGGATGACATTATGTCCATCTATCCCCTGGATGACAAATTCAAGGCCTTCGGCTGGCATGTTATTGGTATTAACGGCCATGATGTGGTGGAAATATCCCGGGCCCTGGATGAGGCGGAACGGACCAAGGGTAAGCCCACGGCGCTTATCGCCCATACGGTTAAGGGCCGGGGGGTGTCGATATTTGAACATGGGGTAAAATGGCATGGAGGCCGGCCCAGCCCGGAGGAATATGCAATCGCCTATAGCGAACTGAACAAACAGATCAAAGAATTGGAGGGATAAAAATGGGCAAGAAAATTTCAACCCGGGCCGCCTACGGAGACGCCCTTGCTGAATTCGGGCAAAATCCCCAAATTGTTGCTTTAGATGCGGATGTAGCGTCCTGTACCATGAGCGAGGTTTTCGCCCGAAAATACCCGGAGCGTTTTTTTAATGTGGGTATCGCCGAAGCGAATATGATCGATATGGCCGCGGGGTTTGCGACCACCGGGAAAATCGCCTTTTGTCACTCCTTTGCCATGTTTACCGCCGGCCGCGGTTACGACCAGATCCGGAATTCCGTTGCCTATCCCCATCTAAACGTCAAGATCATCGGCAGCCACGGGGGGCTTACCGTGGGGGAAGACGGGGCGACCCATCAGTGTATAGAAGATATCAGCCTCATGCGTACCATTCCCGGCATGGTGGTCCTGGTCCCCTGCGACGGCCATGAGGCCCGGGAGGCGGTTAAGGCGCTTATTGACTATGACGGCCCCTGTTTTA
>JAIRLQ010000006.1 GCA_031259345.1 Treponema sp. | reverse complement strand
CAGAAAAAACCCGCCGCTCCGAGGCATGTCTGGCCGCTGTACCCGTTAATCACGTTAAGGGCTCCGGCCAGCACCGAATAGAGAAGTATCCGGCACATGACCCCCAGCAGATAACTCCTGGAATAAACCAGGGGGAACAACACCAAAATCAGCAATAGGATTAACAGGACGATCCGGTTATGGCTCCGGTACAATTTCTTACAGCGATCCGCCGTTTGCCGGAGCCGTTGTAACGCCGCGGTCATCATATCTTCTCCCGCAGTTTTGCGGTAAATCCCTGGGGACGGACAACAAGCACCAGGATGAGGAACCCGAAGGCGAATATATCCCGGAAACTGGCGGAAGAAATGGTTATTCCTAAATTCTCAACCACCCCGATAATCAAGCCCCCCAGGGCCGAAAACCGGACGTCCGTAAGCCCCCCCATGACCGACGAGGCAAAGGCTTTCATCCCCATGGAGCCCCCCATGGTGGCCTGGAGGGATTGATAATAGATCCCCAAAAGCAGGCCCCCTATCCCCCCAAGGCCGCAGCCCAGACAATTCCCCATCATGGCGATCCGCTTCACGTTGATCCCCATGAGGTAGGCGGCGGTCTTATCCTGACTTACCGCTTTCAGCATGATACCGAATTTGGTTTTATTAAAAAGCATGGAGAGCCCCACCGCCAGGACAATAACCGTTCCCACAATGACTATTTGTACCAGGGAGATCCGAATGCTTCCCAGGGCAAAAAATTTAATCGGAATAATTTCCAGCATTGGTTTTTGATTCGGCCCAAAGATAAGCTGGGCCAGGTTTTTTACCAGCATACTAAAGCCGATGGTACAAAGCAGGGAAATATGCCGGGGCGCGTTAAAAAACCGTTCGTAACAGACCTTGTATACCAGGATTCCCAAAATCCAGGATGCCCCAAACCCGGCAATAAAACCCAGGAGCAGGTTATTCCCCCAGAGAAGAAAAATATAATACCCCGCAAAGGAACCGATCATGATCACTTCGCCGTGGGTAAAGGTGACCATTCCAACCACCCCAACCACTACCGAATAACCGATAGCCATTAAAGCGTAAATGGCGCCTTGACAGAGACCGTTGATGAGCTGATTCAGGAAATAATCCATCGTCTTCCCCTTGGAGCCGATTCAAAAAAGCATGTGGAAACCCCACCTCTAAGGGCGCTTTATAAGGACCAAAACGGTTTCAAAACTTCAGTTTTGAAAGACAAGCATTACCCGGAGAGACTCGCTTGCCACAAGCCACGACCGTATTATACACCATACTTTTGAATTTGTCAGGTAAAGAAAAGAGAATTCTTTACCTGACGGTATAACACAAAACGGACCATTAGGGACACGCTGAAAAACTCTCGATTGAGTTTTTCAGCGCTTCCTTAGGCCGCTTTTGCGGGACCTGGGGAGGTTTAATACCCCGGATTTTGAAGCCGGTTCATCCTAAATGTTAAATCCGGAGATAATAACCCACTTCCCGTTTTGGGCCTGACAAATCATATATTGCCGGGTAACATCCCCTTCGGGATTGAATTTAATCGGTCCGCTAACGCCGACCACTGAAACTTTTTCCAGGTTGTCCCGAATTGCCTTACGGGTTACCTTTTCGCTGCCGCAGAGTTTTACCGCTTCGGCAATCAACGAAATAGTGTCATAGGCGAGAACCGGATGCACGGTGGGTTCAAACCCGGCCTTAGAGACAAATTCCCGTTTCCAGTTCATCTGTTCCGCGCGTGCCTCATCGAAGAAGAAGGGGGTGCTCACCAGCATGTTTTCCGCGTTCCGTCCGGCCAGGTCCAATAACTGCTGGGAGGTTCCGGGCCCCAAGGTGGCCAGGGGAATATCCCAGCCGCTTCCGCGGATCTGGTTAACGACCTGGGGAACCGCACCCTGATCCATTATCAAAACCATCTCGATAGTCCGGTCGGCTCGCAGCCTGGTTATCAGGGAAGAAAAATCTTTTTCATCCTGAACATAGTTGACGACCACGGGCATCTTCAAGCCAACCCGGTTCGCTTCGGCGCTGAAATTATCAATGGAAGATTTTCCCCAGTCGCTGTTTATGTAGATAATCCCTACCGATCTGACCCCCGCCTTATCATACAGATACCGCGCGGACATGGGAGCCTCACTGTCCTGCCGGCCCATAATGCTGAAACAATAGGGGCTCATAGACGCATAAGCGGGATTAGAAGCGGTGGGGGAAAGCTGGACAATACCGGCCTCGTCAACAATGGGGGCGTTAGCCATACAGGCCCCCGAGGTAAAATCCCCAAGGATGGCGTAAATTTCATCATCATCGGCGAACTGACGGGCCAGGTCGGAACTTTCCTTCGCGTCCCCCTTGGAGTCCCGAATCACCAGTTCAAGCGTATACCCGTTTACCCCCCCGGCGGCGTTGAGGCGATCCACCCCCATCTGCATGCCTACCTGGAAACCCTTGCCGTATTCCGCGTTAGTACCGGTCAAAGGCGCCAGCACTCCCAATTTGAGGACCTTCTCCCCGGCGGAAGAACCCTTCGCCTCCGTCCTGCCCCCAGCGAATAACGCTGCCGTCAGGATTCCACATACCAGTCCGCATACCACTCTCTTCATAATCTTCTCCCTCCTGAATTTTAAGGGGCTGTCCAAAACATCTTAAAGATCCTCCGGATAGTCCCATAGTATCCTGTCCAATGAAGATACCAAGAAGTACACTTACTCAGCTTTTGTCCTGAGATTTTTCATTTTTTCCTGGTTTCATTTATGAAAATGGAGTTTACACGACCCGTCGCCCTTAGCGATGGTTTCTTTAAGTTCCAACGTAAGCCCCATGGCTTCGGCGATACCCCGGTCCCCGTCCATAGCCATATCACAAAGCAGGGCGCAGGTCTTGTCGTCAAAGCCCAGTTTCTGCCAGGCATTGACCAGGGCGCAGTAATGGAATTCGGTCTTGACATTATGCTGATCCGCGCTGATCGAATCCATATTAAAGGATTTGATTCCCAGATCCCCTAAAAACGCGTTTTTGAAATCCACACAGTTTTTTGGATCGGCACATTTTTTTTTAAAATTTTCGCCATGAATACGGCCGCACCGCTTGATAGCCCGCCTGATAATAGGTTCCGCATCAATACCGGCTTCTACCATTTCGTTATAGATAAGCCCCATCCATGTTGCCCGGTGTTCAATCTGGGCACGGTTAACTTCCGCTGTTTCAATTGTCGGATTCTCTACATTCTTGATCTGTGACATGTCTATCCCCTCTCTCTTGCTATACTAAACCAGCCAAGACCGGCTTGTTTGAAACCGCATATATTTGCTATTATAACGTAAGGTATAAACGGGGTCTACCGTAACCCATAAAAATTTCTTTACAAATAATATCTTTGATATTATTATAAATCATCTGAGTAATCATATCAGTGATAATAGGCCCTGTCAAGAATTTTTTTGGATAAAAGAAGCTGTTCTAAAATTGAAGCGGTAAGGAAGGACTATGGGGCAGGATACCCTTAAACAGCGGATATACAGCCGTATTCTGGAAGAAATCATCACCAAAAAATATCCGGTGGATTGTATCCTGAAGGAAAAGGAACTTTCCGAAAAGTTCGGTGTCAGTAAAGCCCCGGTACGGGAAGCCCTGATAGAGCTTTCCAAGGAAAATATCGTCAAGAGTATCCCGCGTGCGGGTTACCGGATTGTCCAGTTTACCGGAAAGGACATTTCCGAAGCCACGGAACTCAGGATTATCCTTGAGCTATCCGTCCTGGACACGATCATCGGCACTATCCGGCAAGAAAGCCTCCAAAGACTGTACGCGGACGTGGAAAAAAACATAGCCCTCATATCTCGCGGCGAGGTTCCGCTGGATGTCTGGTGGGGCAGCAACATTCGTTTTCATGTGGAACTGAACGCGGAGGCGGGAAACACGCTGTTGACCAGTATCCTGGAATCGGTACTCCACCGGCTTTGGCGGGCCATAGCCCAGCTTTTCTGGAGCGGGAATTCCGGGGACTACCTTTGCTTCAAGCCGGATAAGCACCTGGCGCT
>JAIRLQ010000467.1 GCA_031259345.1 Treponema sp. | reverse complement strand
TGACTCAGGGCTGCACAAACTGCCTTCGGTCATGTGGAGTCAGGAGTACCAGATTGAGTATCTTGATATGTGCCACCGGGTGTTTGATGCCTTTGATTTTATCAAAGGTGAACAGGCATGGAACTTCGCGGACTTTCAGACCGCCGAAGGGATCATGCGGGTAGACGGCAACAGGAAGGGCATTTTTACCCGCGGCCGCCAGCCCAAGGCGGCGGCGTTTTATCTCAAAAAACGCTGGGAAAGCCTCAAATAACAGACAATTAAGATAAACAATCAGTATCCCAAAGTAAAATGTCCTTAATCGTGTATATTTAGACATGGATTTATGTGGTTTTATTTATCTTTTTAAAATAATCTCGTATATTATTTATTAAATTTTGCCTTTCTAATTCATACGCTATATATGGGTATTTTTCTTTTAAGAATTTAAATGATATGTCCCCATCTATAAAATATTCGATAATGGCATATCGATTCTGAACAATTTCATCATCAGAATTCAGTTTCAATACTTTTATTGTAAATTTTACTTTCTCATATTCAGTTATAGGAAGATCGGTATTTGGTTTTATTAAACAACTGGGGAAATCTAATATAAACCATCCAAACTGAACTTCGAATGGATCAACCAATCCAATTGTATCTCCCTTGTTATTGTTTATTTTCTGTGTAGTAAGTCGATAGTTGTCCCATTCATAAGCCAGCCGTGGAGCTATTGATTTGGGAATAAAATGATCAATAGAAATATTCGACTGTGAACTAGAAAACCACTCTCCTGTATAAGCGCAGATACCTTTATATAAGTGATAAAGTTCTGAATTAATGTTTTTCCAATAACTATGCTTTCCAAATTCTTTTGATGTCGGATGTGGATTTCTTTTAAGAAATCTTAAGCCCATTATTCTGACATCACTGTTAAAATTTCCTGGTTCAGCCTGTTTCTCTACCGGTATCATATTTTAACTCCGTTGTTCTCAGCAAAATAAATCCATCTTGGCCAGAATGGATCGTCTTCGGCTAATTCATTTACCAATTTTTGATGAACATTTTGTATTTGTTCTTTATTGGGAGTATCTTCTAATTGAAGATTTTTCGCCTGATTAATTATGTTTTCTGATTCCTGAGATCTTGCCTGGCCAAGATTAAAGACCGGAGAAGTAAGCCAAGAATTTATCTGTCCATATTTTATAAAATCCATCTTTATTAATTGGGCAGATCCTGATTTATTATCAACCTTGAAGTTAAACAAACTATCAATTTGATTATCAAATAATGTCTCTGCTGATGCCAATATTAACGGTGAATGTGTAGAAATTAGATATTGTATTTTTAGCTCGTTTGAAAGAGATTTATAAATATCAACAAGTGCAGGTAAAATAACCCGCTGCCATTTGGGATGTAAATGTTCTTCAAGTTCATCAATAATTATTACTAATCTATTTTCTGGAACCATATTATTTAATGATGCTCTAATCTTATGCTCGTTCCATGCCCAAACGATCAAATATGACAGAGTTATTATTCTCTTTATACCGGCGGATGCGTGAATTATGGGCGTCTCACCATAAAAATGTTTAATTGTGGGTATTTCACGGGTATCGTTTAAAATTCTTATTGGTTCCCCGGGGCTCAATGTACCAAGATCGGGCGGAGATACTTTTTCTAAAACGCTCTTTAAAATATCAAAGGGATATTTGCTGGGCGTATTTTGCCATTTTACCCAATCACGCATTAACCCCTCAATGCTTCCCGCAACGCCATCCCAGACTTCTGATGTGGAAAAAACATTTTTATTCCGCGATGGGTTCTTTTTATTTTGCAGTATAGGATCCCATATTGCGTAAGAACCATCTACCCTGGCGTATATAATGAGACCGGGAGTTGTTTTCTCATTAATATCTCTTGGCCAATTGCCGGTATTCAAATTATAAGATATGGTTTTTGCAACAGGAGCGCCATTTATACCGGCAAGTTTATAAGTAATAGAAGCCCCTTTTTTGTTAATAGCATTCTTTGGGTAGACGGGCATTTCCGGCCATGTTCCCGTCAAAGCCCACCATGAACATTCCATTATGAATGTTTTCCCCAACCCGTTATCGCCGGTAATTAAATTAAGTCTGCTGCTCGGTTCCATTATTAACTTAGAAGATGGGCCAACGTTTTTTATTGCCAAATAGGACAAAGTGGCCCCTCTGCCCGGAGGATCATCTGGCGGGGCGGGGAGAATTAGAGAAAAATCATCCCATTCGATTTTTTTGTGTTGTAATTCGATGTCTGGATATAGTTTTTTATTTTCTTGATAAAAAAGTTTTTCTCTTTCATCGTTGGTTATATAAAAATGTGAAACGAATTTTTCAATTATGTCCTCGGAGGAAATGCCACCAGAAAAATTATAATATTTAAAAAACCAGACTGCGATATCAAATATTGGCAACAAATGTCCTTTGAGTTTTCCTGCAAGATAATCCACATAGTTATTAGCCCATCCCCACATTCTTTTTGTATCATGAACAAATGCCGATAGAAAAGCTTGTGTATTTGTTGTTCGTAAGCCCGTTGAAGGATAATACTCATCAACCCATTGTCTGTTTACAGGATTCGATTTATACGGTTGGTAATAATTTTGTGATGTCGGATGTAGTTTGTGAACCTTATCCATGAAATTCTTTGTCAATGTGTCTAAAGGCAGTTCAATAGTTTCACCAACGGGCAACTTATTCTCTTTGCATACAAGATAAGTGATACCAAAGAAGGGATGTACACTTTTTAGTCTTGAAAGCGATTCAATAATTACATATTTAGATAAGAACATTTTGTACCACCTATAACTGAGACAAGATATAATTGTAAAATTCCGGACTCAAATCAATGCCTATTGCATCATGTCCTGATTGCAAGGCAACTCGCAAGGTAGTTCCACTCCCGACAAAGGGATCCAAATGGCTGTTGGCTGTGCGGGTTTGACACTGGCTCCCATATTTCACCTTATTTTTAGTATATCAACAATTCCCGGCTTGGACAAGAGGCTTTTAGAGGCGGTTTTTTATCTGCAAGCCGCCGTTTTCGGCAAAGATTATCCGGCTCCCCTCTACCCGGCGGCTATGCCCTGCCACCTTCCCAGCGTTACTTTGTCTATTGACGCGCCGCGGATTGCAGAGGCGGTGAGGAAGATTCTGGGGGGTAGGGGTTGGGAGGAACGGGGGTAAAGGGCCGGCCGAAAAACCCGCCGGCCCTGAATCCGGCCTGATTTCACGCGCCGTATGCCATTTCCCCGCCGCTCATGGTCCAGCATACGGCTGCGGAAGGTATGGCTTCGGGCGGCAGGGTAAAAATATCCTTGTCCAGGAGTACCATGTCCGCCAGCAGGCCCGGCGCAATGCGGCCCAGGCGGTTTTCGTCAAAATTCGCGTAGGCGCTTCCCGCGGTATATGCGTCTACCGCAGTATAAGTATCTACGGAATGCTCCGGGTAAAACCCCCCTTCGCGGCCCACGGCGCTGGCTATGCCTTCAAGGGGGTTGATGGGCTGAACCGGGCAGTCGGTGCCGTAAGCCGTCCGTATGCCGAGTTTTTCCATTGCGCCCCAGGCATAGGAGGTAGAAGCCAGGGCCCCGCCGACCCGGTCCCGCAAAATCAGGCGGTCGGTTTTCAGAAAACCGGGTTGAACCAGGGCAAGGATATGGTTATCCCCCATCCGCCTGAGCAGGGGCATATCGGTTATCTGGCAATGAAGGGCGCTGTGGCGCAGGGGGTTGCTGCCCGGGGCGGTAATTTTTTCATATCCCGAAAGTACCATGTCAAGAGCCGCGTCGCCGATGGCATGGACAACAATCTGAAAGCCCCCCCGGTGCGCTTTAACAAAGAGGTCCTCAAGGACTTCGGCCTTTTCGGCGGGGATGCCGAAGGTGGACGGATCGTCATGATAGGGCCGGCGGAGCCACGCCGTCCTGCCGCCCAGGGAACCGTCGGCGAAGAACTTTAAGGGGCCAAATTTCAGCCATCCGCCGATAAGTTCGCTGCCGGTTTTTAGCCCCCGGTCCAGATAACAGGCGATATTTTCCGGCTCCCTTTTTATGCCGCATTGCAGGGTGACGCGGATCTTGGGGCCGCCGCCCTCAATTACGGATTTATACGCCCTCAGGGTGTCGTCAAAATCCACGCCGTTGGTGTCCATGCTGGCGGCGGCGGTTACCCCGTGCCGGAGGGCTTCCCCCATGCCGTGCTCAATAGCGTCCTTTTTGCCGGCCGCGTCCGGAGGGGGAATCAGTTCCCGTATCAGGGAGGCGGCGTTTTCCCTGAATACCCCCAGGGGATTTCCTGAGGCATCGGTGTCAATCATGGCGGGGTCAAAAGCCGCCGCCTTCCCCATTTTCAGGGATTCGGCGCTGTCAAGGCCGGCCAGTTCAAGCGCCTTTGAATTGCACGATACCACGTGGCCGCAAACCCGGCTTATAATCAGCGCCTGCCGGACAGATACCTTATCGAGATCGTGCCTGTTGGGGAAGCGTTTTTCATCGGAGAACAACTCCTGGTTGTATCCCCTCCCGGCGATTACCGCGTTACCGGCGAATTTCGGGAGTTCCCCCCGGCAGCGTTCAATAAGGGCGTCCAGCGAAGCAACGCCCTGTACGTTGATCGCCCTGGCCCGGCCGCCTACCATGGACAAATGAAGGTGGCAGTCATAAAACCCAGGCAAAAGAAGGCCGCCTCCGGCATCGATCCGCCGCGTTCCGCCGGGCGCCAGCCGTTTAACCGCGTCATTAGATCCCGCGGCGGCGATACAATCGCCCTTGATTAACACGGCCTGGGCGAATTCGCCCCTCCGCAGATAAACTTTGGCATTAAAAACGCTTGTATACATCTTCAGCTCCTGCGGAGGGATTCTTTCTATTGCGCGGGCCTTACTTTATTAAAGGTAAAGCCCCCGGCGGACACATTTGAACGAATATCAATGCCGCCCCATTTTATGTTGTGCACTACCTGGCGGTTTGGATAGGTAACAAAGAGATAGGGTATCTCATTGGTGATAATATCCAATGCCTGGAAGATCAGTTTATTCCGCTCAGTCTCGTCGGTCAGGGTGTTTTCCTCCTGCAGCAGGGCGGTGACCCGCTGATTCACGTAAGCCGCCGTGTTGAGGCCGCCCTCGCCGGCTTCCGTTCCCAAATAGAGCGGTTCGATGTTGCCGCCTATATCGGGATAGTCTGCCGTCCAGCCCCCCAGGAGCGTGTCGTAATCCCGTTTGCCCTCGGAATCCAGGACCCCGCCAAATTGGTACTTGGTATGTTCGTCGCCGCTGACCTGGGTTATCTCAACCTTAATGTTGATCTTCGCCAGGGATTCCTGGATAAAAAGAGCCATGGCTATTCGCAGCGAATCCCCGTGGGTTAGCAGGTTAAAGCTAAAGCCGTTGGGAACCCCGGATTTAGCCAAATACTCTTTTGCCTTTTCAAGATTGTATTCGTACTTCGGCGCCCTGGCAAGGTAATCCTTCCACTGCTGGGGCGACTGGCCGTAAAGGGCCTCGCCCTGGGGCAGCACCGTCCCCGTGGAACCCGCGTCTTTGATGATGTTCCGCTGGAGGGACTCAAGATCCAGGGCGTGATAGATGGCTTTACGGACATTAATGTCCGTAAATGGCTCCCGCTGGGTATTAAAGGCCAGGAAAACAATGCTGAAACTTCCGTAGGTCAGGGTTTTAAGATTCGGGTCCGCATTGATTACGGAAAGAAGGGACAGCGGCGGGTTGCCGGTAAAATCGATCTCGCCGGTCCGGAGGGCCGTAATCCTGGTGTTGTCATCCGGGATTATCTTGTACACAATCGTATCCAGATAGCCCGGATTCGACCGGTCCCAATAATTTGGGTTCTTTTTGATCACCACCTCCTGGCCGCTGGTCCAGTGATCAAACACATAAGGCCCCGTAGCGATTATGCCCCCCTTGGCGGTCCCAAAGTCGCCCTGGTGTTTTTGGAAATAATCTTTTGAAATGACGCCTCCGGTGGACGCCAGCACATGGGGCCAGCTTGCCGAGGGCCGCTTGAGCGTAACCGTTACCTCAAAATCGCCGGTTTTTCTTACGCTGTCCACGACATCAAACATCCAGGAGAGGTAGGATTCTTCCTGCCGGACATTTTCTATGGAAAAGACAACGTCCTCCGCGGTCAGGGGCGTCCCGTCGGAAAAAGTAACACCCCTGCGGATATTGTACACATACGTAAGATTGTCAACCGCCCTCCAGCTTTCGGCGAGTTTTGGAATAAGTTTGTCATTCCGGTCATAGCCAAGCAGGGTTTCGTATATTTGACCGGCAACCCGTCCTGAGTCATAGTCGTAAACAAACTTAGGATCCAGGGAGGCTATTTCGCCGCTCAGGGCTACGGTAAATTTCTTTTCATCCCCGGGTTTTTGATCGGTTCTGCCTCTTGCGGAAAGGCCCGCGGCGGTAAGGACCGCCGCTAACAGCAGGGCTGTCATTTTTTTCATTTTACAACTCCTATGGCGTTGCGTTGGTTTAACGGGCGAATGCCCGGGCCGGTGACACCGGCCTTTTACGGCAGGGGAAAATGACACGCTACAGAATGCCCATCACCTCCTTCAGCAAGTACGGGCCGCGCCTTCAGGCACGCCTCCCCCCGGCGGGGGCAGCGCGGCGAAAAGCGGCATCCCGGAATGTCGTCGAATGGGCTCGGCGGATCGCCACCCAGCAATTCCCTTTTCCCGCCTCCGGTTTCCAGCCGGGGGGCGGCGCTTATAAGAGCCCGGGTATAGGGATGAAGAGGCCGGTCAAAAAGTTCTTCCGCGCCGGCGATTTCAACCATGCTGCCCATATACATAACCGCCGTGCGGTCACACAGGTATTCCACTACCTGTATGTCATGGGAAATAAAAATTACCGTAAGGTCCAGGCGTTCTTTTAAGTCGTACAGCAGGTTGAGCAATTGGGCCTGGACCGATACATCGAGCGCCGATACGGGTTCATCGGCGATAATAAACGGCGGACTGGGAATAAGGGCCCGCACGATAGCCAGGCGCTGCAACTGGCCGCCGGAAATCTCCTTGGGCAGCCTGGACAGGACGTCGGCTGAAAGGTTGATGAGGCCCAAGAGTTCAAGAATCCGGGCCTGGGCGGCCTTACGGGGAAGGCCGTGAAAAAGGGCGGCTTCCCGCAAGGAAGAACCCAGGGTCATTTTCGGATCGAACGAGGCAAAGGGATTCTGAAAGATCATCTGCATTAACGGGCGGAGGCGGGAAAGGCGTTTCCGGGAAGCGGCCGTTACCTCTTCGCCGTTAAAAAAGACCTGCCCCCCCGACGGCTCAATAAGCCGCGGAATAAGCCTGCCCAGGGTGGATTTACCGCAGCCCGATTCGCCGACAATGCCGAAAAATTCCCCCCGGTAAATTGAGAAAGACACGTTTTCTACAGCCCGTACCGCCTGTCTGGAATTCCGCCGGAAACTCTTGCTTAGGGATTTTACTTCAAGAATCACATCTCCCTCCCGGCCTGTCATAAGGCGCCCCGGTCCCGGGAAATTTCGCGCCGCGCATGGCGGCAGGAAACCGTGTGCCCCGGATCGATCTCGTCGGGTTCCGGAAAAACCCCGCAGGTTTCCCCGGCCAAAAAACACCGGGAGGCAAAGGGGCAGCCCGCGGGCCGTTCCCGGAACCGGGGGGGACTCCCGCCAATCGTCCTCAGCTTGTTTTCCCTGGCCCGGCCCCGGGGGACGCAGTCCAAAAGATGCCGCGTGTAGGGGTGGGCCGGCGACGAAAGCAATGTTTTGACATCGGCGGTTTCAACTATTTTTCCGGCGTACATTACGGAAACCCTGTCGCAAATTTCCGCCACCACGCCGAAGTTATGGGTAATAAGCAGGACCGCCATGCCGGTCTTATCCCGCAGATCCCTGAGGAGTTCCAGAATCTGGGCCTGAATGGTTACATCCAGGGCGGTTGTCGGCTCATCGGCAATAAGCAGCTCCGGCCCGCAGGCCACCGCCTGGGCAATCATCACCCGCTGCTGCTGCCCGCCGGAAAGCTCAAAAGGGTATTCCCCGATCCGTTTTTCCGCCGGGAGAAGTTTGACCTGTTCCAGCAAGGAAAGGACCTTTTCCCGCCTCGCGGAAGCCGTATCCGGAAGGTGGTTTTTTAGAATCTCCCCGATCTGATCGCCGATTTTTTCCAGGGGCGACAGGAAGGTCGCGGGTTCCTGAAAAATAATCGATATTTTAGCGCCCCTTAAACGGCGCATTTCGGACTCGGGAATGTTAAGAAGTTCCTTTCCGCCCATTTTGACGCTTCCGGCGATGCGGCTTTTTTTCCTTTCAAAAAGGCGCATGACCGCCTTCACGGTAACGCTTTTACCGCAGCCGGATTCGCCGACGATCCCGTGAATTTCACCGCTCCGAATCGCGAAGGAAACACCGTTTACGGCATAGACAATGCCCTTGGAAGTCATAAGATCCACGGTGAGATCCTTTACGGCAAGGAGGATTCTTTCTTTATCCATGCCGTTTTTCCCGGATGGCTTTTTTTTCATATTTCCCGAATGACGGAAGGGCCCGCTCGCCGGGATCCAAATACTGCTGGACCCCGTCGCAGAAGAGATTCAGGGATAATACGGTAAGAACGATTATCCCGCCGGGGGCCAGGGCCAAGAGGGGATTTATCATTAAGAAGCTTCTCCCTTCGTCCAGCATGCCCCCCCAATCGGCGGTAGGCGGCTGTACCCCCAGGCCGAGAAAACTGAGGCTCGCCAGCCCAAGAATGGCATAGCCAATATCCAGCGCCAGTTGAACCAGAATCGTGGATACGCAATTTGGAAATATGTGGACAAAAAGGATGCGGGGCGCCGGATAACCGATGGATTTTGACGCTTCAATGTAGACCTTGTTTTTTTCTACCAGGGTCAGGGACCGCACAAGGCGCATGAGCATCGGCACGTACATAATACCCATGGCCACAACCGCGTTAGCCAGGCTGCGGCCAAAACCGGATACAAACACAAAAGCCAAAAGCAGGGTTGGGAACGAAAGCAGTATGTCGCATATTCTTCCCGCCAGGGCGTCAAGCCAGCCGCCGAAATAGCCGCAAAACAAGCCCAGCGGAATACCGATTACCGCAGAAAGAATCACTACCCCCAAAGCGCTGGTCAGCGTAACCTGGCCGCCGTACAGTATGCGGGTAAAGAGATCCCTGCCCATCCGGTCGGTCCCTAAAAGATGAACCGGTGAAGGCAGGGCCAGGGATTCTTCAAGATTCTGATCGTTCGGGCCATAGGGGCTTATAAGAGGGGCGAATATACAGGCCAGAATTATGGATACCAGGAAGATCCCCGAGATAATCATTACCGGCTGAAGATGTATGCCCCTTCTCACTTCCCGGCCCCCCCCTGCCAGGCGGCGTGTATCCGGGGATCAATAGCCGCATAGATAATGTCTGTTATAAGGTTGACGGTCATAAAAACGACCACCAGAATAAGGACAATGCTTTGTACCACCGGGTAATCCGCAGTATTGATACCTTCGATCAAAAGAATGCCGATGCCCCCCAGGGCAAAAACATTTTCTACCAGCATGGCGCCGACGATCATCCCGCCGATCTGCATTCCGCCGATGGTTATAACCGGGATAAGGGCGTTTTTAAGGCAATGATGAAAAATAATCCGGTGAAACGGCGTACCCTTCGCCTTCTCGGCGGCCACGTAGTTTGATTCAATTTCATTGATAAGGCTGCTGCGGGTAATCCGGCCAACCAGGGTGATCATGGACAGGCTTAAAGCCATGGACGGGAGAATAAGATAATAGATACTGTCCCAAAAATTTTCTCCCGCGCCGAAGGACGGAAAAAGCCTGAGCTTGAAAGCGAAAAGGTACATAAAGACCAGGGCCAGCAAAAAGGACGGCGCCGACGCGCAGAACACCAGAAACCCCGAGAGGATCCTGTCAAGAAAACTGTTTTTCGTGACGGCGCACACAACGCCGATGGTGATGGAAAAGAACGCCGCCAGCAGGGAACTCATTAAGGTCAACTGCAACGTGGTGGGAAGCCGTTCAACGAGAAGTTCAAGAACGGGCTTCCGGTGCTGGTAGCTTGAAGAAAGATCGCCCCGGACAACGCCGCTTATCCAGATAGCGTACTGCCGCGCCAGGGGCTTGTCCAGGTGAAATTCCTCCATCAGGGCGGCCCTTGTTTCTTTGCTGACGCTTTTCCCCTTTGTAAGGGACGCAACAGGGTCGGACGGGACGATTCTTACCAGGAAAAAAACAAGGACCGAAACCGCCGCCAATATGGGAATAAAGGATACCAGCCGTTTGACGATATACCGAATCATCGTAAGCACCCCTTTGTTTTTCCGGCATTATTTCCTACTATACTGATAGATTATATAGGAATTGATATGCCCTGTCAAGCCGAATCCTTAGGAAACTGCGGAAAACCATGCCTTAGGGGGAAATTTATTGAAATTTATTGATTGAGGCCGTTCCAACACTGCCGCCAGCAGCTTAGGGAGGGGGCAGCCGCCCCCTGCGGCCGGGCCAAGGTCCCGGCCTACCCCCACTACGGGGGCGCCGCCCCCGTAACGCCCCCGCCGGGGCCCCCCTACGCGCTAAAGGCCCGCAGCAGTTCCCTGGGTTTGGAGCCCTGGGCCGGGCCTACCACGCCGTTCTGTTCCATCAGTTCCACGAGCCGGGCGGCCCGGTTGTAGCCGATTTTGAGGCGGCGCTGGATATAGCTGGCGCTGGCCTTGCCCTGCTGCAGGACGATTTCCAGGGCCTTGTCGTAGAGGGGGTCTTCGCCCTCGCTAAAGAGGGAGGGGTCGGCCTCGTCATCGTCGTCGTAGAAGATCTCGTCGTCAATATAATCGGGCTTGCCCAGGGTTTTGACGTGTTCCACCACGGTTTCTACTTCTTCCTCTGAGATGAAGGCCCCCTGCATGCGGACGGGGAAGGGGTCGATGACCCCGGAGTAGAGCATATCCCCTTTGCCCAGAAGTTTTTCCGCCCCCACCTGGTCGATGATGATGCGGCTGTCCATCTTGCTGGCCACCATGAAGGCGATGCGGCTGGGGATGTTGGCCTTGATGAGGCCGGTGATAACGTCGATGGAGGGGCGCTGGGTGGCGAGGACCAGGTGGATTCCCACGGCCCGGCTCATGGCGGCCAGGCGGGCCACGGTGCTTTCCAGTTCCTTGCCGGTGGTAGCCATGAGGTCCGCGAATTCGTCAATGACGACGACGATGTAGGGAAGGTGCTCGGCGGCGATGCCCCGTTCCCTGATCCGCCGGTTGTAACTCTTGATGTCCCGGACCCCCAGGGAATCCAGGCAGGCATAGCGGCGTTCCATCTCGCAGATAAGGTACT
>JAIRLQ010000444.1 GCA_031259345.1 Treponema sp. | reverse complement strand
AAAGCAAAGCGGCCGCCCGTTCCTCAATCTTCCGATGATTCGCAATGCCCTCTCTTCCGGAACTTTTTCGCTTTTTCCGGAAGCGAAAAATGTGCCGGCCAGGCGGCCGCTGGCGCTTTGCTTTGATTTGTACGACGACGCCGAAGGACTCCCCGAAACATTGGACGCCCTGGAAAGATATGGGGTGAGGGCCACCTTCTTTTTGGGGGGCGAGTTTATCCGGCGTTACCCTGCCGCCGCCGCGGATATAGCCGCCCAGGGCCATGAAATGGCTTCGCTTTTTTTTGCCGCCATCGATCTTTCCGATGCCCGCTACCGTATCTCCGGCGACTTTATCGCCCGGGGCCTTGCCAGGAACGAAGATGAATTTTACAAAGCCGTGTCCGGAAGCCGCGCGGAGGGCGCGGAATTGGCTTTGCTCTGGCATCCGCCATATTTTGCCGCCTCCGGGGAAATTGAGGCCGCGGCGGCGGCTTCGGGCTATGTTACGGTAAAAGCCAATGTAGACCCCCTGGACTGGGTGAGCCGGGAAGATGAAAAACGTTTTTCGCTTTCCCAAAAATCCGCCGCGGACATGATAGACGACATTATGGAAGCGGTAAAGCCCGGTTCCATTGTACCCATCCGCCTGGGACTGCTTCCGGGGGGCCGCAGGGATTATCTTTTTAACCGCCTTAATGTACTTTTGGACGCATTGGTTCAGGGCGGCTATGCGCCGGTAACCGTGTCGGAAACATTAAGAAACTGAGGCAGTTCCAAAAACATCAGATTTTAAATAATAATCTGATTGAATCCCAAAGACGTTTGAAAAAGCCGCCGGGGGGGGCTTCTTCGGCGCTCAGCAAAGGAATACGCCGTAATTCTCCTTCGTCATCGTAAAGAACAAGCTCCCCACAGTAGCTGCCCGCGGGAAGTGGGGCTATGAGGGGGCTTATAATTTCTGTTTTCCGGTAAAGCTTGTCCGCCCGGTTTATTGGGGCGGTAAATTCCAGGCTTTCCCCGGGACGCAGGGGGACGCTGTTTTTTTTGCCCTTCCAAACTCGGGCCTCTTCTATTTCGGGAAACAGGGGCCTGACCGTTTTATAATTATTAAAGGCCCAGTTTAAAATTTTATAACTGTCTTCTTCGCGGATCTTATCGCCCCCCCATTCAGCCGGAGCGCCCAAAATGACCGCGATAAAACGGGTGCCGTCCCGTTCCGCCGTTAGGGCAATGTTGTGTCCCGCTTCATCAATGTAGCCGGTTTTAAGGCCGTCCACTCCCGGGAATTTTCCCAGAAGGGGGTTGTTATTGTTCCGCGTCCCGGGCATGGGATTGTCCCGGTAAATCTCCGCGACATTTTCCGCTTTGGGATACACAAATTTTTGTATGGAATGATACCCGCTTAGGGCCCCGGGATGCTGTTGGATATAAAAACGGCAAAAAACGGCGAACTCCCTTGCGGTAGTCATGTTGTTTTCGGAAATTCCCGAAGGTTCTACAAAACGGGTTTTGGAAAGCCCCAGGGCGGCGGCTTCCTGATTCATAAGATGTACAAAATCTTTCACCGACGGGGAAACTTCAAGAGCCGCGGCGACAGCGGCGTCATTCCCCGAAGCTACCGCCAGCCCCAAAAGCAGTTCACGCAGGCTTAAGACCTGACCCCTGGCCAAACCCATAAGGCTTGAGCGGTAGGGCTGGTTCCGGGCCCAGCTTTCCGGCTTTGGCTGTATTTGAGTGTCCGGAGAAAAACGCCCGGCTTCAATCCCGCGAAAAAGCAGATGCATGGTCATAAGTTTAGTAAGGGACGCCGGGGAGATTTCGAGATCCGGGTTTTTATAATAAAGAATGGTTCCGGTTGCCGCGTCCATTAAAACCGCGGACCTGGAACCAAGTTCCAACTCGTCCGGAAAATTATCCGCACACAAGGCTGCCGTGAAACACGAAAGAAACGCAAACAGGAGAGCCGGTCTTAAAACCCGGAGAATGTAAAAAAATTTTATTGCCACGCTAGCAGTTTGTTGCGCTTCGCGCATAAAACCTCCAAAAATCGCCGATCAGGCGCCGCCTATGAGGCGATTTTACCTTGCAAACCGGGCGTTAAACGACGCTCCCTTTTGTATCACCAAAAAGCTCTCCGATGATTAGACTTTGATGCCATATTAATGCCGCTACTCATCACAAATAATACTGTCCTGCCGCTTTGTTGTTACAAAGGGCTTTTTATTATCTATCAGGACATTTATTTCCTCACGAATACCAAAGTCAGGAAGGTATATCCCCGGTTCAATTGAAAAAGCGACTCTGTCCATAAGGGTACGAGTATCATGGGTCTCAAAATTATCTATGTTAACCCCGATACCGTGATCGCTTTCTCCGGTCGAAAGACTGTGCCCCGTCCTGTGGATAAAATAATCGCCATAGCCTTTTTTAACAATAATATTTCTGCATACATCATCGGCTTCATAGCCGCACACAGGACGTTTTGGCAGGCTGCTATCAAGAAACTCAAGCACGCCATCAATCGAAGATTTGACAATATCAAAAACTTTGACCACTTTGTCTGGCACTTTTTTCCCCGTAAAACCCATCCAGGTAATATCGGCAAAGACCGCATCCTTCTGATCCAGCTTGGCCCATAGATCTATCAGCACGAGGTCATTCTTTTTTATGAAAGCGGTAACTTCTTTTGAGGGCTCATAATGCGGATTGTTTGAATTCTTGCCGACCGCGACAATGGGAACGCTGTCTGTTATCATGTTGTGCTCGCCAAATGCGCACATGATTTTCTGCTGCACCTCATATTCGGAAACGCTTCCGCGTTCGGTTATCTGCCTGAAAATAAACTCAAAGGCTTCGTCCTTGACTTTATCCACGATCTCTGCGGCTTTTTTGTGAAGCTCGACGGATCTGTCTCCCAGCCTAGCGGAAACATACTGAAAAATATCACCCGAAGATTCAATACAGGGAACCATTTCTTTTATTTTTGTTACGGTCCCGTAGTCCGCAAAAGAAGAGCGTGGCATCAATCCGTTTTCGCTGATTTCCATCAAGATTTTTTTGAACCCGTACAATTCTGTCTGCAAAACATCAAAGAGTTGATGCCAGTTATTATACGGCTTATACACAATGTCAGGCAAATCATGTTTCGAAAACGCAAAGCGATCTATGATATGGCAGATAACTGTTATGGTATCCTGCGGTTTTATAATAACAAAACACTTTCGCGTCAGATCAAGAGAGCCAAAGAGATTCGTAAACGCGGGATTAGTTGACGCAAAATCATAGATGAGCCAGGCGTCCGCCCCGGTCGAAGCGATAAATTGCCGGATTTCCTTCAGATTTTTCATGAGTTTCCTCCTGTATTTGAATTAATCAGTTTCCCGAATATTCCGCCCAGGGCGGTCTGAATCGCAATAATATCCTCATTGACAAGTTTCAATTCGGAAATTATCATGTTTACTGTCCAGATTTCTTCGACTACGCATTTTTTCATTTTTTCAAACATGAGCGGATTGTCCGGATATTTTTCTCTCGCTATCGAAATATAATACGACAGATCGGTAATGCACGACGCGATTTCATTTATATTTTTTGATTCGCCGTTCTGCTTGAGGACGACAGCCAGTTTGTCAAAGGCTTCAACAAGATTTTTTTCGAGGTCCCCTGGCGCCGCCTTTATTACAATTGCTTTTATGCACACCCTGAGGGACCAGCTTTGGGCAGTCTTGTCCGAAGTTCCCTGAAACATGTTAAAGGCTTTTACTGCGGAAGAATGCATTTTGTTTATGATGTCCTCGCTGTTTTTTTTATCAACAAGATCGACAAGTTTTTCATAACAGTCAGCGCGATGAAGGTGCACATAGCCGACAAACCTGTCTACGCTTGCGACGCGCAGTAGCCGGTACGCATTGTCCAGATTGCCGAGACATTCATTGAGGCTGCGCAATTTTTCTTCGTTATTGTAAAAGGTAGCCAGCCTGTTCTGGGAAGATGCAAGGTTGAGATACACGCACCCCAGCACTTCCTTGTTGGCGTTTATATCTTTCGAAATGCTTATTGCCTTAACGCAATCATTTTGCCATTTCTGGTACAGCTTGCGGCGTTCAACGCACTCAAGCTGCATATCTCCCTGTTCTTCATAAATGACGCTGCGGTGTCTGTACAATAAAAACAGCATTTCCTTGTATTCCGGAGAGGGATGTCCTTCATCCTCTCCGGTTAACGAACCGATAAGCCTCCCGAAACCGGTAAGCACCTTGTCAATGGCATCGGTTACCGAAAAACCCAGGAGATCTATGTTGCCGTTATAAAAAACTTCCTTTTTGATGGTACATATAAAGGTTTCGAGCCTATATGCGTGGAGGGGAAAAAACTGCGCATTGTACAAGCCCTGGAGGCGTTCAAGTATCTTGTGCTCCACAAGATATGTAATATCAATATAAAAAAGATTATGGATAATAAGGTTTACCAGAACCAGAAGCAGCATCTCTTCTCTCAGGAAATTCTTTTTGTTACATTCATCAAGAAACATCCCGTAAAGTTCATCAATTGCCGCAATAATGCTGGCCGTCTTTTTATTCTGGTTAAACGTTTTGACATTATCGATGACAGCGCCATATTTTCCATTTTTAAGGCGGGAATATATCTCGTCACTAAATTCGAGATTCGCCTTGTAATCGTTAAAAAAGGTATTAAGGTCTATTTCTTCCGGCAGCCAGGAGTCAATAATACGGTATATTTCGTTCTCCGAGTTTCTATCGGCCTCGTAAAGACTGGTATTTTCAAAGAGAAAATTGGTAAGAAGACCGTTTTTTCTGAGATGTCCCTGGAACTTTTCCCTCAGACAGTTGAGTATTTCTTCTTTTACAAGGGTCAGAAACTCCGTTTTTTTGTTAAGACCTTCGGTGTTTAAATTAATTCTGTAAACGGTGAATTCGTCATCAGTAGCGTGCTGCGGCAGATGAGTAAGGTCTACAAACCTGTTTTCGCTTTTGCGATCGGTAATGTTTGTCATCAAAAGGCAAAGACAGTTTGATACTCCGGGACATGCCTCACAGGAAAATGTGCAGCATATGTTTGCGCCGTCATGCTGTAATATCGCCCTTTTATCGATAAAAATGGCGTCATTTTTTGCGGTATCCAGGAGCAGTCCTTTTTCGCCCTTTTCCGCAAAAACAAGAAAAAAGGCCGGCTGCGATACGTTCGGAGCGTTCCGGCCCTTAAGTTCTCCGATAATGGCCTTTGCCGCATCCATGCCGTACGTTTTGATTATCAATAATGCATTTCTTATATCAAAATCAAGACGGGCGACATACTCTTTAACCGAAAGCACATCATACGCCGAATACGCTTCCAGGGTCAGGGATACGAGTTTTTCATCAAGGGACTCATTCTCGGAAAACAGTATATTTCGCGGTGCAAAGCACGAAAAATCAAAATAGACTATCGATGCAATCGGATCCGGAATATCAATTTTTACCGCTTCAAAGGCCTTGCTGCGTTTTTTTGCTGCTATCTGCTTTTGCCATTCAATGACTTCCGCATACGTTTCGGTTTCATTGAATGCCAAAGTAAAATGGTTTCGGCCGCCGAAAATGGAGAACAGGGCGCTCGCCTCATTCAGGATCCAGCCATCGCACACCAGTATTTTTGCGGCTCTGTCGGGATCCATCCGGAAATTGTCACAGGCCCTGAAGCTGTCCAGTTCCTCATATAAAAACTTGAGCCGCCCTTCCCTGTCGTGCTTTAATATTGTTCCGCTGTCGTCTCTCGGAATATTTTCGTTGGCAAGAAGAATCAGGGAATCGCACTTTCTGACTATATCGGGGGTTTCGCCGAATTTGCCGTTTGGGTTACTTACCTCATGCAAATAGATTTTAATTTTTTGCCCATCAATGTCGCAGTCTTTTATCGCGTTATACAGTAAACGAGCGTCTTCCTCGGTACCCTTTCTTGTAATACCATCATCGTCCTTATAACTGTAAAAGTATGAGATAAACAGATTCCAGTATTCGGACATAGACGCTCATACCTCCGTTTTTCAAAAAGGGCGTGTCGTTTAACGTGATTTTTGCGGCACAAAGTGGCGTAAAAATCTACAAGCGCAGCAGGCTGCTAGAATTCCGCCTGGCCTGCCGCGCGGGGGTAGGGAATTACATCCCGTATATTTGCCATGCCGGTAACATACTGTACCAAACGTTCAAAACCAAGGCCAAAGCCCGAATGAGGCGCCGAACCGTAACGGCGCAGATCCAGATACCAGGAATAGTCTTCGGGTTTCATGCCCATTTCGGTAATGCGTTTTTCCAGCTTTTGAAGATTGTCTTCACGCTGGGAACCGCCGATGATTTCTCCCAGCCGGGGGACCAGTACATCCATGGCCCGAACGGTTTTTTCATCGTCGTTTTGCTTCATATAGAAGGCCTTTATTTCTTTGGGATAATCGGTAACGATAACCGGGCCCCCGGCGATCTTTTCGGTAAGAAACTTTTCGTGCTCGCTCTGGAGGTCGCAGCCCCAGTAGGGTTTAAAGTCAAAGACATCACTTTTATTCAAGGCCGCTTTTTCAAGTTCTTTTATCGCGTCCGTATACGTCATGCGGGTAAACGTCCCCCGGCACACCGAGGCCAGGGTTTCAATAATTCCCTTTTCGATATGGGTATTGAAGAACGCGAGATCTTCGGCGCAGTCTTTTAGCGCCCCGGTAAAAATAGTTTTAAGAAAGTCCTCTGCCAGATCCATGTTGTCATTAAGACTAGCAAAAGCCATTTCGGGTTCTATCATCCAGAATTCCGCAAGGTGCCGGGTAGTATTGGAATTTTCCGCCCTGAAAGTAGGGCCAAAGGTGTAAACCCTGGAAAGGGCCAGGGCATAGGTTTCGGCCTCAAGCTGGCCGGAAACGGTGAGGCTTGTCTTTTTGCCAAAAAAGTCTTTCCCGTAATCGGGGGCCTTTCCGGTTTTTGCCAGTTCATCAAGATTCTGGGTGGTTACCTGGAACATGGCCCCGGCGCCTTCGGCATCGCTTGCGGTAATAATGGGGGTGTGAAGGTACTGAAAGCCCCTGCTCTGAAAAAAGTTGTGTATGCCAAAGGCCAGGCTGTTCCGTACCCGGGTTACCGCGCCGAATGTATTTGTCCGGGGGCGCAGGTGGGCAATTTCCCGCAGATATTCCAGGGAATGGCGCTTTTTCTGCAAAGGATAGGGCGCAATCCCCGGCTTTGCCTCCCCCGGGGCATCCCCAATGACGGCAATACTTTCCGCGGCAAGTTCTACCGCCTGCCCCGAGGCCGGCGAAGGTACAAGCTTTCCCTCAATCTCTACAGCGGCTCCTGTGCCCGCCCTTTCCAGGGCGGCTTCGGTTTCCGCATTTAGCGCGCCTTGGGCCCTGTCAAAAGTACATTGAAGGCTCGAAAAGCAGGAGCCGTCGTTTGCTTCGATAAAAACAAGGTTCTTCATATCGCGCTTGGTTCTAATCCAGCCGCGGATTTTAAGGCTGCGGCTGTCGGCGGGAAAAGACAATATCTCTTTTATCAACGGGAACAGCATAAGAAAAATATAACAATTTTAAGAGAAAAAGTTAACCGGTATTAGGCGGGGTATCATTAATGCGATAAACGCTGTACGCAATGTAAGCGCATGTACTCCGTAATCCAAACAGGACGCCCGGGCGCTGCCCCGGCTGGGTGCTAGATGGTCAAAACTCCTTACGCGCTTCGCGCCATGTGTTGTTTTACGTTTA
>JAIRLQ010000325.1 GCA_031259345.1 Treponema sp. | reverse complement strand
AGACGGCTACCAATGGCCTGCCGGCCTTAAAAAGGAGAAAGACAGGGGCGGAAAACCGCGGATAGCCGGAGCGGGCGGGCATCCCCCCGGCCAGGATTACGGGGCCGCTGGGCGCCGGGGCGGGGCGGCAGGCGGCAGGCGGCAGGGGTCCGGGGCCCTACACATATCCGGCGTATATAGAGCCGTTCCATAAGGCCTTTACTTTCCCTTTAAATGGGGTATAATACATTTATCAATAGACACCGCAAAAACGGTTCATTCTAGGAGGAAGAAATGAAAAAATTTGCTTTGACGGCGTTTGCCCTTGTTTTGGGGAGCGCCCTTGTGTTCGCCGGCGGCGGACAGCAGCCAGGCGGAAGCCAGCAATCGGGCGGCAGCGCTCCGGCGCAGGCCTATCACATCGGCATCGTAACCGGAACGGTTTCCCAGTCCGAAGACGATCTTAGGGGCGCGGAAGAGCTTATAAAGCGTTACGGCTCGGTTTCTTCAGGCGGCATTATCCAGCATGTTACCTATCCGGATCAATTCATGTCCCAGCAGGAGACCACCATCACCCAGATTACAACTCTGGCGGCGGATCCCCTGATGAAGGCGATTATTGTGAACCAGGGGGTTCCCGGTACTGCCGAAGCTTTTAAGCGCATCAAGGAAAGCCGTCCTGATATCATGCTGTTTGCAGGCGAATCCCACGAAGATCCGCTGGTAATCCAGCAGGCGGCTTCTTTGGCAATCAGCGCCGACTTTATCAGCCGGGGTTATACAATCCCCTGGGCCGCGAAACAGCTTGGCGCGGATACTTTTGTGCATATTTCCTTTCCCCGTCATATGAGTTACGAAACCCTTGGCCTCCGCCGGCAGATTATGGAAGCTGCCTGCAATGATTTGGGGATTAAGTTTGTGTTTGTTACCGCCCCGGATCCTACTTCCGATGTCGGCGTAGCCGGCGCCCAGCAGTACATTCTTGAGCAGACTCCCCAGTGGATAGCCCAGTATGGCAAAAACGCCGCGTTTTTCTGCACAAATGACGCCCATACAGAGCCGCTTCTTAAACAACTCTTTACTTATGGCGGCTTGTTTGTAGAAGCCGATCTTCCCAGCCCCCTTATGGGGTATCCCGGCGCTCTGGGTATAGACCTTTCGGCGGAAGCGGGCAATTTCCCTGCCATTCTTAAAAAGGTTGAAGAAGCGGTCAATTCCAAGGGCGGCGGCGGAAAGTTCGGCACGTGGGCTTATTCCTACGGCTTTACCGTTTCCGCGGGGCTTGGGGAATTTGCCAAACGGATTCTGGACGGCAAGGCCAGCCTGGATAAGATTTCCGATCTGTACGATGCCCTGGGGGTATTTACTCCCGGCGCAAAGTGGAACGGCGGCTATTATATCGATGCCAATACCGGCGTGCGCGCCAGAAACCAGATCCTTATTTATATGGATACCTACATCATGGGCAATCCCGGGAAATATCTCCCCACGACCAACCAGGTTGTTCCCGAAAAGTATTACCAGATCAAGTTTCAATCCCAAAACTAAACAGTATGCCGGGCGTGCTGATTTTTTTCGGGTAAAGCCCGGCAGGCTGCCTTAGCGGTATTTGTAGGCGGGGAGGGGGTGCCTCTCCGCCTTTTTGCTTTAAAGCAGCGCTGATTTATTCCCGATATGAATAAACCGGCGCTTCCCTAAGGAAATTTCATGAAAAGAGAAAGTCCCTTACTACAGCTTGAAGATATCTCTAAAAGTTTTTACGGCAATACGGTGCTTTCGGGCATTGATTTTTCCCTTAATAAGGGGGAGATTTTGGGCCTGGTGGGCGAAAACGGCGCCGGTAAAACTACTCTTATGCATATCCTTTTTGGTATGTCCGACATCTCCGAAACCGGGGGTTACGGCGGCCGGATCCATATAGACGGGAATCCGGTTAGCTTTAAAAGCCCCTTCGACGCGCTGGATGCGGGGATAGGCATGGTGCATCAGGAGTTTTCACTTATCCCCGGCTTTACGGCCTGTGAAAATATCATGCTTAACCGGGAGCCGGTAAAGAACAATTTTGCGGTAGAAATTTTTGGCGAACGGCTTGCGACACTAAGGCGTGATGTTATGGAAAAGCATGCTGCCGCTTCTATCGCCAAACTGGGGGTAAATATTTCGCCGGGTACGGTGGTGTCCGAAATGCCCGTGGCTCACAAACAGTTTACCGAAATTGCCCGGGAGATTGACCGGGAGCAGGTAAAGCTTTTGGTGCTGGATGAGCCCACGGCGGTACTTGCCGAAAGCGAGGCGGATATACTGCTTACTGCCCTGGGGCGGCTGGCAAAAGAAGGGATTGGCATTATTTTTATTTCCCACCGTCTGCGGGAAGTAACTCAAATCTGTGATAAAATTGTGGTGCTTAGGGACGGCCGTATCGTTAAAGATACGGAAAACAAAAATATCAGCGTTACCGATATTACCACCTGGATGGTAGGCCGGGAGTTGGCTGCCCAGGCGCGTGCCGGGAACCGTAAACTTGAAGGCGAGGCTTTTAGCGTGGAGCGCCTTTGGGTGGATATGCCCGGGGAGACGGTGCGCGATGTTTCCTTTTCGGTAAAACAGGGAGAAATTTTTGGTATAGGGGGTCTTGCGGGCCAGGGGAAGCTCGGCATTCCCAACGGCATAATGGGCCTTTTTGCTTCCGGCGGTAAAGCCCGGCTTGAGGGGAAACCCCTCCCCCTGGGCGACCCAAAGCTGGTGCTGGACGCCGGGGCGGCCTTTGTTTCCGAAGACCGCCGCGGGGTGGGGCTGCTTCTTGACGAAAGCCTTGACTGGAATATTGCCTTTGGGGCCATGCAGACAAAAAAGGAATACCTTAAGCGTTTTCCGGGCGGGCTTTTTACCCTTCGGGACGATACCGCCATGAAAGCCCTGGCGGAAGAATATATCAAAAAGCTGGAAATAAAATGTACCGGCGCAAAGCAGCCGGCAAAGGAGCTTTCGGGAGGCAACCAGCAAAAACTCTGCCTTGCCAAGGCTTTTGCCTTAAATCCCCGGCTGCTCTTTGTGTCCGAGCCAACCAGAGGCATTGATGTGGGGGCCAAAAAAATCGTTCTTGATATTCTGCGTTATTATAACCGGGAGAAAGGGACAACTATTGTCATGATTTCCAGCGAGCTTGAGGAACTGCGTTCCATCTGCGACCGTATCGCCATTGTTGACGAAGGCCGTATTGCGGGGATACTCCCGCCCGACGCCCAGGCGGCGGATTTTGGACTGTTGATGTCCGGCGCCGCTCCGGCCGCGGTGCAGGAGGCGTAAAATGAGTGATATAAACGAAACTGCCTTTGGCGGCAAAGTAAAAGAATTTGTTGCCGATTTTGGCTGGCCCAGGCTTATTATATTCTTTTTTGTGGTATCCCTTTTTATCGCCGCACCTTTTGTGGGCGTCAGGCCCGATTCTTCCATTAAAGACATACTTGTCCGCTTTGGGCAAAACGGCGTTATGGTGCTTGCTATGGTACCCATGATGCAGTCCGGATCGGGCCTTAACTTCGGCCTGCCTGTGGGGATAGTGGCAGGGCTTTTAGGTTCCACTATGGCGATGCAGGCCGGGCTTACGGGCTTTGGGGGTTTTTTCGGGGCCTGCTTTATCGCCCTGCCCTTTGCCGTTTTGTTCGGCTGGCTCTACGGGCTTTTGTTAAATAAAGTTAAAGGCGAGGAAATGACCATCGCCATGTATGTGGGTTTTTCTATCGTTACCTTTATGGCGATTATGTGGCTTATACTGCCCTATTCAAACTCCACCATGGTATGGGGCTATACCGGCAAAGGCCTAAGAACAACCATTACGCTTGACGGTTACTGGGCGCGGATTCTTAACAATTTTTTGGTAATCAGGATTGGGCCGTTTTTTGAATTCCCCACCGGGGCAATTCTTTTCTTCGTGCTTATGGCGCTGATTATGTGGCTTTTTATGAGAAGCCGTACAGGTACGGCTTTAACCGCCGTAGGTTCCAACCCCGATTTTGCCAGGGCAAGCGGGGTTTCGGTAAACCGCTGCAGAATCATCGGCGTCATGCTTTCGTCAATATACGGCGCTATCGGGATACTTTGCTATCAGCAAGGCTTTGGATTTATCCAGCTTTACAATGCCCCGCTTTATATGGCTTTCCCCGCTGTAGCGGCAGTGCTTTTGGGGGGCGCTTCGGTAAACAAGGCTTCTATCTTGAATGTGGTGGTAGGGACTTTTCTTTTCCAGAGCATACTTACCATGACGCCCAGTGTAATTAACAACGTGTTAAAAACCGATATGTCCGAAGTAATCCGTATTCTCATTTCCAACGGAATGATTATTTATGCCCTTACCAGAAGAACGAAGGTAACCAAATGAGTAACCAAAACATTGACACAAAAGCAATTAATAAGCGTTCTTCGCTGCCGGCTTGGTTTGCGGACCGCGCTGTAGTGCTTATTTTTGTAATTATCACCCTGGCGGCGGTGCCTGTTTCCAAACTGCCCCTTGTTTCCATTGTGCAGGAAATACTTACCCGTATAGGCCGAAACTGCTTTTTGGTATTCAGCCTTATTCTGCCCATTATGGCGGGGATGGGCATTAACTTCGGCATGGTTCTGGGGGCCATGGCAGGGCAGATCGCCCTTATTTTTGCGGTGGACTGGAATATCGTCGGCGTGCCCGGCCTTGTTTTCGCAAGCCTTATCGCCATTCCCATAGCCGCCCTTTTGGGATGGCTTGCGGGGGAAATACTTAACCGCGCCCGGGGCCGCGAAATGGTTACCGGCTATGTCCTGGGCTTTTTTATGGACGGCTTTTATCAGTTTGTTGTTCTTTACCTTATGGGATCGATTATCCCCGTTCATTCCCTCAACATCACCCTTTCCAGGGGTTACGGCATCAGAAACACCCTTACCCTGGACTCGGTGCGCCAGTCGCTGGATCA
>JAIRLQ010000310.1 GCA_031259345.1 Treponema sp. | reverse complement strand
ACGGTAACGAGGGGTGCGGCAATTTTACGTTTGACCACGGATTTACCGTGAACGGCAGAGAAAATAAACCGCGAACCCCCGGACAAATTTGCCCTGTTCGCGGTCCATTCTTTACTTGTAAAAACTGTACGTGGTGTTATACTATCCTTATGAGAACAAAGGGTGGGCGCGGTTTATTTGTTTGCATTAACATACTGTTTTTTTCTTCCCTGTGTTTTTCGCAGCATGGTCCGGTATTTAAAGTTCTGGGCAGAATTCCCGATTCCGGCAGTTCCGCTTTGTATCAGATTCAGGTAGGGGCTTTTAGGAACAGGTACAATGCCGAAAAGGTTTTTGAAAAGCTTGATAATGCCCTGTTAAACCCCGTTTACGAAGAATATTTGCATTTTACCCGGGTAATGGCTGCGGGTATTGCCGCCCCGGATGTGTTTGAATGTCTTGAAAAACTGCGCGCCCTGGGCTTTACCGAAGTCATTATACGGGAAGACGCCGCCCCAAGGCTGCCGGAGGAGGAGCTTCCGGTCAGTACAGCGGCTTTGCCTTCCGCAGCTTTAACGGAGATAGGGTACCGGGTAATAAGGACAGGGGAAACAAAAAGCCTTGCCGATTTGGCGGTGAATAAAAATATCAGTTCCTGGAAAAGCAGCACTCCTTCGGTCGCTTCGGTAAATTCAAGAGGGGACGTTACCGGTTTACATATTGGGAACGCGTTTGTGCAAATAAACGAAACTGAATATGTGTCCGTTGTAGTTGTCCCGGCAGAGCCTTTTTATATTGTTGATGAGTCCGAGGCCTCGTTATTGCCGGAAAGCAGCAAAACCGGCTCCGGCGAAACCAGAAATGTAACCGAATACAGAACCGAGCCGACGTTCCGTTTGGCATACCGTTTTAATAACAAAGGGGAATCCAAGGGCGCCAGCGGGGAGAACGGCGGTATTGATATTCTTGGAAGGGGCAAAGATTACGAATGGCTATGGACTACGTATTATCAGGGCGGATGGTTTTATGATCTAAACGGAATCAAACGCGAGATGGTAAACGGTTATCAGAAAGACGCGGCTAACGGCGTTGAGTTATTGGTGCGGCCCGAATTTGTCTACGATAACGGCGTTCCCTACCTGCAGTTACGGCATGTTTTGCGCAATATGAACGGCTTTGCGGTAAGCGGCCAACGATTTGGCGCTTCCGCCGATGTCATGATTCACCGGAATGATTTTGCCTCCCTTGTGCATACGTCTTATGGCGCGTATATGACCGATTCGCCCGACGCCCCAACGCTTGAACTGATGTTTGTCGCGGAATCCGCAGACGGCATTACTCCTGTGGATACATTATGGCTGGGTACCTGGGGAATGGGAATGCACCTTATGAGCATTTATGATGATGACCGTGATGATGTTCATGGGAAGGACAGCGCCATAGGTTTTTCGTATAAAAACATCAGCCTTGGACCGGGGGAAACTAAAGAATTCATTGTCCGTTTTACCCTTGCAAGAAACGAAAATGCCAGATAACAACGCGGTTTGCGCCGCCCTTGTTTCACAGGGCTTTGCCGCTACCCTGCGTTCTTTTACCGCCATAGACCGCTATCTGGGCCGGGATACCCTGCCGTTTGCCCTGATCGAAACCGATGCGGATGTTACGGAACTGTCCCGCCTTTTTGAGGGGCTTCGTTTCCCCGGCGTGGATTTGGCGGACGCTGCCGTTGAAAGCGGGGGCCGGATCTGGTATTTTCGCTGCCTTGATCCGGACGAACCCCCTGTGCCGCCGGGCTATGCTCTTCTTGATTTTTACCAGGACTGGAAAACCGGGCGCTTCCGTGATCCAAATGGAATTTACCCCCTTTTACGGCGGCTGCGGGCCTGCGAATCGATAGAAGAATGGTGGCAGCCCGGTAAAACTGCCTGGTATGGGCTGCTTATGGACGCCGCCCTTATACTTTCCCGGTACGAGGCGGCATCTTCGCCAGGAAAGGCGTTTTTTAAAGCCCCGTCCGGGGAAAGAGATCCGGGGCCCGAAGCGCAAAGGGCGCTGCTTTTGGGTATTTTGGCTTCGCCCAGGCCGGATCGGGGCTTTGAATTTTTAAAAGCTTCGGGCTTTCTTAAAAAATTCTGGCCCGAGCTTGCCGCTTTGGATGATGTGGACCACTCAAAGGAATTCCACCCCGAAGGCAATGTGTGGAACCACACGATGGAAACTTTTAGGTACCGCAAGCCCGGTTCGTCCGGGGAATTTGATATTCGCCTTTCCCTGGGGCTTTTGCTCCATGACGCGGGAAAACCCCTGGCCTTTTCGTCCGGCAGCCGCCGCTTTGACGGCCACGCGGAATTGGGCGCCCGTACCGGCCGCCGTTTTATGGAGCGTCTGGGTTTTGAACATTCCCTTATAGAAGACATCTTCTACCTGGTAAAAAACCACATGCTTCCGGCGGCGCTTAAACGCCTGCCCCTTATGCGGACAGAAGAAATTATGGCATCCCCCCTGTTCCCGGCGCTGATGGAGCTTTACCGTTGCGACGAAGCCTCGTCGTTCAAGGGCCCAGGCGGCTACTACGAAAACAGCGCCGCCTATCATTCTTATTTACGAAACCTGCGAAACCCCTACCGTTCCGCCGACGGGAAGATCCTGGGGAAAAAGCTCAAACGGTAAGCGCTGAAGAGTTTGGGCCCGCATACATTCCATACCTTACAGAACAGCCATACCCCCGCTCTGCGGCGGGGTTGGTATTTTGTTTACATATCCGGTTTTGTTTTTTCCCAGGGCCCTTCGCCCCGGGATTCCGGAGGCAGGTTGATGCGGAAATGGGGGGCGGTAAGGTCAAGGCCGGCTGCGGCAAAACCGTCCTGAATGTTCTGGAAAAGCTCAGAATAAATGGCGTTAAGGACTTTTATTTCTTTTGTATAACAATTAATTTGATAGCGGGCGTAGAAATCGTCCAACGCGGTTTGGAGTACAAAAGGTTTGGGGGTTTTTAAAACATGGCTGGTTTTAAGGGCGGCCTTGATGAGGATTTTGTGGATAAGCCGCCAGGGGGTTGCGTAATTGTAGGTAATTATCGCATTGAGGATAAGGCCCTCTTCGTCCTCGTCCGACGAGGTATTATAATTACTGATGCTGGCGGAAAGGGCCTGCATATTTGGAAAAGTAATATATTCATTTTTTGTTGTTTTAATACGCAGTACCATCAGGGTTTTTTCCACAACAAAACCGGTGCTGTTTTGTATCCGTATAAAATCGCCTATTTTAAAGGGCCGCATGTAGGTAATGACCATACCCGCCACAAGGTTGCCGATGGCGGAGCTTGAGCCCAGGGAAAAAATTACCCCCAGAAAAACAGAAATGCCCTGGAAGATACGCGAGTTGGAACCCGGCAGGTATGGGAAAATAGCCGCGATAGTAAAGGCGTAAAGCAAAACCCGCAGTATATTAAAAGTTGGCTGGGCCCATTCGGGATAAAAACCCGGGATTTTTATTTTTTCCCGGGAAAGCTGACGGGCAAAAAATTGTAAAGCCCGCAAAATATATTTTGTCATCAGTAAAATTATAATTACCGTAAAAAGGTTTGGGATATATCTAACCAGGCCCATGCCGATGTTTTTTAGCGGCGTAAGGATATAGCCAAAAATAGTAGAGGCAAGTTCTTCCGTGGCGGGAAAAAGGCTGAAAATAAGCGGAATTGTAATAAAAAGCTGAATAATCGTTATTACAATTTTAATAATTCTTAACAAAAAAACAATAAGCGCAGAAATATGCCGGGCGGTAAGTATATGAATTTTTTTTATGATAAGGGGCTTTATTTTGTCCCCGGACGCGATTTTTTTGCTTAACTTTTTAAAAAGAAACCATACAACCCAGATTAAAAGGATTTGTCCCGCGGCGATGCCTATGGCCATGCCGAATTTCTGGCCAAAGCCCAAAAGTGCGGCATCCCGGGTAACGGTTTGTTCCAGTACAGGTTCAATGTTTTGAATACCGTCTTCCATAATTTACCCCTTTTATAAACAGCTTGCTATGGCACCTTCCAGAGCGTCAAGATGGGGATCTATCAATGCGATAGGTTCACACCGTTTCCGCATAACAAGAAGTTTTTCGGGCAAAGCCGCCGTCTGGCCCGATGCGGCGTTTACCAGTTCCGCTTCTTTGGCCGGATGGCCTGTGGCGAGAATGACCGTGTGGGTGTCGGAACCGTCCTTTAAGCGGGGGAATTTTCCGGCTGCGGCAAAAGCCACCGCGCTGTGGGGATCCAAAAGAACATGGTACTCGTTCCAGGCTTGTTTTATGGCGGCCACGGTTTCGTCGTTGCTGATGGCGGCGGGGAATACCATGCTGCGCATGACTGCCGGGGATTCTTTGTAGAATGAGGCAAGGCGTTCGTAGTTTGAAGGCTGGGTAATGTCCAGAGCGGGGGAATTGGTCGGCACAAGGCTGTGGGGCGTAAAGACGCCGCCCCGTATAAATTCGCCAAAGGCATTGTTGGCGTTCATGGCGGCAATAAATCCATTTACAGGCATGCCGAACTTCCAGGCGTAAAGGCCGGCAATCAAATTACCGAAATTTCCCGAAGGCACGGAAAAGAAAAGATCTCCCAAAAGATATTTTTTTGCCCGGATAAATGCATAGAGATAATAAAAAGCCTGGGGCAAAAGGCGGATGGGGTTAATGGTATTGGCGCTGGTTACGTTGTAGCGTTCGGCAAAAGGCCTGTCGTTTATAATTCCGGTAACCAGGGCCTGGCAGTCATCGTAAGTTCCCTTTACCTGAATGGGGATAATGTTGCCGCCTTGGGACGCAAGGCTTCCGCTTTCAATGCCGTATATGGTTCCCCTGGGGTAGAGCAGCACCGTCGTAAGCCCCTTTCTCCCCTGAAAGGCCCGGGCCATGCTGATGCCTGTATCGCCCCTGGCGGCGGAGATGATCATAGCGCTGGATGTGTTTTTAAGCAGTTCTTCCAAAACCGCCGCCAAAAAAGCAACGCCAAAATCTTTAAAGGTTCCTGTGGGCCCGTTATAGAGGCTAAGGAGCGAAAAATGATTATCCAATCTGATTAACTCAGGCTCAAAGTTGAAAGCGCTTTCCGCAACCCTGGCGGCGGAAAGAGGGTTAAACTCACCCTGAAGAAGGCTGGAGGCAAGAGTGGCGACCAGTTCCGGATAGCTGGTTTTTTCGTCCATGTGAAGGAAAAATTGCCGCATATCCGGCACGGTGGAAGGCACATAGAGGCCGCCGGGAATTCCGCCGGGGCCGGCAGGGGGCAGGCAGCGAAGGGCGGCATCTTTAAAAGAAGCTTCGGGCGCTGTACCCCTGGTTGATTTGAACCGCATTTACCATCCTTTGAATTTCCGTTACTCTTTAAGTTGTCCTAAAACTGTCAAAGCTCAAGTTCGTATTCCGGACAGCCTTTCCGGCACTTAACAGTTTAACGGGTTTTAGGGGAAGTTTCAACAAATGAATAATAAAGTTGCGATTGTGCGATGCGCGGATTATACCGTGGACAAAGTGTACCGGGCCTTAAAGCTGGCGGTGGAAAGTGCCGGCGGCCTGGACGCGGCTGGTAAGACAGTTCTGCTAAAACCCAATATCCTTTTTGATGCCGCGCCCGAAAAAGCCATTTGTACCCATCCTGGTTTTTTAGAAGCGGCTATTCAGCTTTTAAACGAGATGGGCGCAAAGCGAATCATCGTTGGGGACAGCCCGGGTTTACAGCCCCCGGGGTTTTCCGCAAAAACTTCGGGGATTGGGGCGGTGGTAAAAAAAACCGGTTCTGAATGGCGGGATTTTACCAAAGGTAAAATTGAACTAAGCGGTCAGGACGGCAGGGTAATGAAGGTTTTTACCGTTACAGACGCCCTAAAAGAAGCGGACTTTGTTATAAGCCTGCCCAAACTTAAAACCCACCAGCTTATGTATTTTACCGGCGCCATGAAAAACCTTTTTGGCCTAATCCCCACGTTGACAAAAAGCACCTTCCATGTACGTTTTCCTTCCCAGGAATCTTTTGCCGCTATGATTACAGACCTTAACCTGGCGGTAAAACCCGCCTACGCTTTTATGGACGCCATTATCGCCATGGAAGGGCCGGGGCCCTCGGCGGGGAAGCCCCGCAAACTTGGCCTGGTGCTGGCTTCTTCCAACCTTTTAGCCCTGGACGCCGCTGCCTGCGGCATAATCGGTTATCCGCCGGACAAAATCCCCATAAACCGCGAAGCCTTGAGCCGCAATTACTGGCTAAAAGGTTTTGACGAAATTGAATATCCATGCCTTACTGTGGAAGAAGTAAAAGTTACGGATTTTGTCAAAGTACACTTAAAAAAGTCTCTGGGCCCGCGCGTCCGAGGCCTGCGCGCCCCAAGCCAGCTTTTGGATTTTCTGCTCCCCAAACCAATCCGCTGCCTTCGCGATGCCTTAAGCTCCCGGCCCGGAATTGACAGAAGCCTGTGCATACGCTGCGGCGACTGTACCCGTATTTGCGGTTCCCGGGCTATGGAACTGAAAGGCGAAGGCAAAGAAAAATATGTTCATATTGATTACCGCCGCTGTATCCGCTGTTATTGCTGCCACGAAATTTGCCCTGTGCACGCAATTGAGGTAAAGAAAGCGGGATTGGGTAGATGATAGCGCTGGCTCTCTCTATGAAATCCTTTTCAAACATAATCCAGCCCATAGGATAGTTTATCACGCATACCTCAAGTAAACACCCATGTATAATATTTTGTAAAAGGAGCCAATGTGTGATACCATCCAGGCTATGAAACACATACTGCGAAAGGCCCAGACGGCCCTGTTCGGCGCGGAACTGGATTTTAGGGTGCGGATTTTTAACGGGATGGCCTGTGCGGGCATGATCATAAGCCTGGCAGTGGGCGTGTGGGGAGTTTTGCTGGGCGCGGACAAGGTTAATCTTTTGGCAAGCATGGGTTCCTTTGCAGTGGCGGCGGTACTGCTGGCGTACTCCAACAGATCCGGGCAGTATGAACGCTGTTACATTATTACCATTGTGGCAGTGTTTATGGTTTTATTTCCGGTGATGTTCTTCAGCGCCGGGGGATACAAAAGCGGAATGCCCGCGTGGTTTGTGTTTGCGGTAGTCTTTACCGTTTTTATGGTGGACGGCAAAAAGTTATTCGTCCTGGGCTTTCTGGAACTTGTTATTTACGGGGGGATCTGTATAACCGCCTACCTCCGGCCCGGCATG
>JAIRLQ010000300.1 GCA_031259345.1 Treponema sp. | reverse complement strand
TACGAACCGTCTGTAGCATGCTACGAACCGTCTGTAGCATGCTACGAATCGTCTGTAGCATGCTACGAACCGTCTGTAGCATGCTACGAATCGTCTGTAGCATGCTACGAACCGTCTGTAGCATGCTACAAATCGTCTGTAGCATGCTACGGACGGTTAAACTCATGAGTTTAACGGCCGCCCGCAGGGGGGCGTGCAGCGGACACGGTACGTATTACAAAAAACGGAAAAAGTTAGAGCTAACGGAGGTAAAGGTATGCCGAAAGTACGTGCCGCGCTCATCGGCGCGGGTGATCGGGGCACTAACGCGTATGCGCCCTATGCCTTGCAGCATCCGGATGATGTGTGTTTTGTGGCGGTGGCCGATCCGCTCCAAAGCAGGCGGGAACGGTTTGCAAAGCTGTACGGCGTTCCCCCTGAGCGCTGTTACCCCAACGCAGAGGAATTGTGGGCCCGGCCAAAAATCGCAGACGGGGTAATAATTTGCACGTCCGACAAAGAGCATTATATCCCTGCCAAAACCGCGCTGGAAAAGGGGTATCATGTGCTGCTGGAAAAGCCTCTTTCCACCAACCCCGCGCGGTGTCTTTCCCTTAAAGAAACCGCGGAAAAAAACGGCCTTACTTTAATGACCTGTTATGTCCTGCGCTATACCGCCTTTTACCAGCGGCTCTTCGGGATTGTTCAGTCCGGCAGGATAGGGCGCCTTGTCTCAATCCAACAGCACGATAATATTGGCCACGCGCATTTTTCACATAGTTATGTCAGGGGAAACTGGCGCAGCGCCGCCGCGTCCTGTCCCATGATTCTTTCAAAGTCCTGCCATGATTTGGATATTTTCTTCTGGTTTGCGGGAAGTCCCTGTAAGTCGGTGCAGTCCTTTGGCAGGCTGCATTATTTTACCCGGGAGAACGCCCCAAAGGGCGCTCCTGACCGCTGTACCGACGGCTGTCCGGCCCGGGAGGATTGCGTCTACTATGCGCCGTCAATCTATGCAAAAGAGAATTCAGGCTTTGCCTCGTCGATTGTGGCGGACGGCGGGGATTATGCGGCGCGCATGGAAGCGCTTAAAAGCGGCCCGTACGGCAAATGCGTGTTCAAAAACGACAACGATGCCTGCGACAACCAGGTGGTAAACATGCTTTTTGAGAATGGCGTTACCGTTTCTTTTAGCATCAACGGGCTCTCCTATGAATGTAACAGGAATATCAGGCTCTACGGCACCCAGGGGGAACTCCGCGGGGATTTGCTGCGGAATACCATTGAGCTTTACAATTTTAAAAGCGGCGCGGTTGAGCGTATTGAACTTCACGGCCGCCCGGATCGCCAGGGCGGGGGGGACTATGGCATTATCCACGATTTTGTTCAGGTTCTAAACGGAAGGGGGCAAAAGCTTACGGCGGTAGAGAATTCCCTTGAAAGCCACATGATGGCTTTTGCCGCCGAAGAGTCCCGTAAAACCGGCAGGGTGGTGGATGTAAAGGAATATGCGGCGGAACTAAGGGCAAAGGGAAATCTTGATTCCGAATGAGGCGTTGGCCCAATGCCGGAAAATTCGCTTTAAAAATGCCGGTGCCGTCAAAAAAAGCTGTTTCTTTTATTAAAACGGTGATATACTTATATCATGAATCGAAGAGCCTTGTTTGCAGTCGTTGTTTTGGCGGCAGCCATATCGGGCCCGGCAAAGGCCCAGAACGCGCTTCAGGAAGCCGATCTTATAGAGGGTGAGCTAAGCTTTATCCTTAGCAATTCGGTGGTTCAGTCGGGTTATGTCCTGGAAATGGCCAGGATAAATCTGGGCAATTTGGGCGATAACCGGTCATGGCAAAACATTGCGGAGTACAGCCTGGCCCAGGCCAGGGCGGGGGTAAATTTCTGGCACCTTGCGGTGCCCAAGAACAGCCCTAAAAAAGTTGATGTCAGCATTTCCGGCTTTTTAAGGAAAAGTTCCACCGGCGAGCTAAAGTCTCTGCGGATCATTTTTGAAGATCAGGATATAAGCGATCCCGGCAAGGTTTTAAGTTATAAAGTAAAGATAATCAGCGGCAATCTGGATGTTGCCGCGGTTCCCCAGGGTTATTCCCTGGGCTGGGCGGGGATTGCGGCGGTCAATGGAGAGACAACGGTCGGTTCGCTGTATCTTGATGTTTCTTCCGGCGCGAAAAGCTACGCCTGGCAAATGGCTATTCCTGCCGATACTCCCGGCCAGCTTGATTTTAATACCAGCCTTATCATAAACGGGCCTGTAAGTCCCGCGACATTTGCCCAGGCCTTTCAGAATATAAGCCTGGATACGTCTATCGATTTTTCCATAGGCGCAAAAATACTCTCCGGCTCCCTTAGCGTTAAAATCCCCCAGGGCTTTACCCTAAACACCGAACACATGTTTTTTGCTTCCGTGCCCCGGGAAATTCTCAATGCCCCGATACGGCTTGAAGGCGGCCAAAACGGCTTTTTTACCTGGCAGATTTTGGTTCCCGGGGATTTAAACAAAATCGATCTTAAGCTGGAATACCTGGGTTTAAAAAACTCCGCCGGTCATGACGCGTGGTTTAGCAAGGAATTTTCCGTTGCGGTCTCATCTTTTTTTGTTCCCCTGAATATAAATTTTTATGCCATTTCCGGCTACATGGATGAAAACGGAAACAGGGTTGGGGTGTATATCAGAGATTCCTATAATAACATAGTTAATTGGGATACGGTTCCCGCTTTGGCCGGGACCGAAGCTTTTGGGGTAGTCCGATTGGATTACAACAATTACCGCTATGTTACCGGGAGCCTCATGCTTACCGACCCGGTAGACCCGCTTTCTACCCCTTTGCTTATGGACGATTCGGGGATTAGATCCGGAACCGGCCAGTTTAACTTTAAGACTCCTGCCTACGACTCAAAGGCTGTCTGCAACTTCCAGAAATTGTCCGGTTCCAGCGCCGCCAGACAGGGGGTTGGAGCGGTAACCGGCCCCTGAATGTCCAGTTCTTTTTTTTCTGAAATAATAAGTCCCCGTTTTAATCCGGCGGCTGTGCTGGATCTTCCCCAGGGCCGCAAGGTTCTGGTGATAAGCGATTTTCACATGGGCGTGGGCCGCCGCGACGATCTTCAGCCTAATGGCGAATTTTTAATGTACATCCTGGAAGAATACTACTATAAAAACGGCTGGTGTCTGGTTTTAAACGGCGACATCGAAGAATTGGCAAAATTTCCGCTTAAAGATATACAAAAGGCCTGGCCGGGCATGTACCGGGTTTTTGATCTTTTTGCCGCCCAAGGACGTTTGTATAAAACGCTGGGGAACCACGACGAAGATCTTATTTTTGAGCGGGATTATCCTTATCCCCTGTACAATGCGGTAAAAATCGAAACAGGATTGGTTCCTATTTATGTGTACCACGGGCACCAATCTTCAAAAGTGTATACGGATTTTAACAATATTATCCGCCTTGGCCTAAAATACCTTTTAAAGCCTATAGGGGTAAGGAATATTTCTTCTGCCAGAAGCCCCCACAGAAGGTTTAATGTTGAGCGGCACGCGTACAATTTTTCCATTAACAATGACTGCATTTCTATAATAGGCCATACGCACCGGGCGCTTTTTGAATCCCTGGGGCGCTTTGATTATATAAAGTTTGAAATAGAAAGGCTTTGCCGTGATTATCCCGCTTCTTCCGGAGCGGAACGTGAGCACATAGCCCGGGAAGTGGAGAACCTCAGGCGGGAACTGGGAAAGCTCAAGCGTTCCGAGCGCCGGAATGTGCTTAGGGAAAGCCTTTATGGCGATGAACTCCCGGTGCCCTGTCTTTTTAATTCCGGCAGCGCCATTGGCAAGAAAGGGATTAATGCCATAGAATTGGATAATGAAAAGATAGCCCTGATTTATTGGTTTACCGAAGGCAAGGGGATGAAATTTGTCAGCCGGGGTTATTATAAAGTTGATATGCTTCATGGCGGTTACTGCCGTTCGGTTTTGAACCAGGACAGGCTGGATTACATTAAAGCGAGGATTGAACTTTTAGGCTCGCCTGATATTGTCGATAATCAAAAAAAAGGGGTATTATGAGGCTTTTCCAAAACCCGGTTGGTTTTGGGAAGGGCTTTTAAGAGAATAGTTTAGGGGGATTTGGGAGTGGCAAACAGCGGAGGGCCTCGTATTTTAGGCAGGATTTTTGTTCTGCTGATTCTGATATTGGCGCTGGCCGGCGGCGGCGTACTCTGGTTTGATTATCTTAATATTATTGACGCAAAAACTTTTCTGGCGCCGGTTTTTGAGCGTATACCGTTCTTAAAGGGAAGCGGCCGCAGCCAGGCCTCTCTTCCGGCGCAGGAAGCTCAGCTCGACCTTGACGCCGAACGTCTTGCGGTCAGGCTGGAAGCCCTGGAACTCCGCAATATGGAACTGGATAAAAAGGAACAGGATATACAAAACCGCATGGGCGAAATCAATCAAATGGCCCAGGATCTTGAAGAAAGACAAAAAGCGCTGGATGAACGGGAGAAATCCTTTAATGCTCAACTTTCTGATGCCGACATTAAGAATAGGAACATCGAAAGCAATGCCCGGAACCTGACCGGAATGCCCCCTGAACGGGCGGTGGGTATTTTAACGGCCATGGACGATCAGGATATTATCGATGTTCTCAGGAAAACCGACGAGATTGCCCAGGCGGAAGGAAGTTCATCCATTGTGCCCTATTGGCTGTCCTTGATGGAATCAGGGCGGGCGGCTGAAATTAGCCGGAAAATGGTGGGGAGGCCTTCAGGCTTGGATTAAAACGGCGTTCGCCGCGGCTCTTCGGTTTATCCCGGCAGTAAAAAATTGGAAATTTTTTACTCAAGGAGGCACGGGCGGTGAACGACATTTCCACCCCCATACAAACCCAAACCACTGCGCATAATCCGGATACTCAGGCTTTGGAATCTATGGTATTTAAAAAAAGCCGGGGCAAAGGAAAAGCGGGCGCTTTCGCTAAACTTCTGGAAGGCCTTTTAGGCAAGGGGAGGAGTACCGCGCCGGTTTCGCGGACAAATGCCGGCGGGGAACAATTGGCTAAAACGCCGCGAGCCGCCGGCCAGGGTAAAGTTTCATTAAAAAATACAAAACCAAAATCCGGCGGCCCTCTTGCCGCAGAAGACATTTCAGATCATTCATCCGGTCAGGACGAAATCCTTGCCTTCCTTGGGCAGGCGCTGAATAACCCTCTCATCAGTCCCCCAAACGAAGCCGTTTTGGAAGGCCCAAACCTGTCTGCTAAAGAGTCCGGTTTGCTCAAAAGCGGCGTACAAAAGCTTTTAGTTGATGAAGATGCCGCCGCCGGGGACGGCCTTTTTAAAGAAACAGCCCTTAAAGGCATTGAAGAGGCTGTTTTTGATTCTGCCAAAGCCGAAATGACAAAGGAAAGTAAAAAGGAAAATGCCCAAACTTTTGCGGCTTCCTCCGCCGGAAATTCAGAAACCGAAAGCTATGAGTTTTTGGCTCTCCAAAAGCCGGATCTTGCGGGTTTGTCCCAGGCGGCTCCCAAAAAAGAAGATGTCACAAATGCCGGAGATCGCCCAAAAAAGGACAAAAACAAGATTTCTGTGGAAGTTCGGGACTTAAGGACAAACAAAACCGTTATTCAAAGGGAAGGCGAAGCATTTAAGTCCCAGGCGATCTCTGTCCCGGGAACGGAACATGTAGATGCGGAAATCCCTGTAGAACTCAGCCTGGAAGGGCCTGGGGGAAGGCGCTCCGGCAGCGAGGCGCAAAGCTTTAGCCCTTCAGATTTTGCCGATGCCCTGGCCCGGGAACTTCACGAAAATGTCAATACGGACATAGTAAAGCAGGCGTCGTTGGTACTCCGGGACGGAGGGCAGGGAACTTTAAAGCTTGCGCTTCGCCCCGAAACCCTGGGGAATGTAAAGATACGCCTTGAAATGGCCGAAAACAAGATAACAGGCCATATTTTTGTGGAAAGCGCCGAAGCTTTTAGTGCCCTGAAAAGGGAACTTCCGGTTTTGGAAAAACAGTTTCAGGATTCGGGTTTTGGAAAAACCAGCCTTGAAATGAGTTTTTCCGGCGGGAATTCATCCGAAAGTTTTGCCGAAAGCGGGAATTTCGGCCCGGAGCAACGGAGCGAAGAATTTAGTATCTTTGAGACCGCTATTGCGGCGGCCAGATACGATGCCCCGCTTGAAGCGGAAATGACTATGTCCGAAGGGCAAAAGCATGCCCCGGGCATAAACTTGTTAGTTTAGGAGCGATAAATGGAACCGATTAAAGCAACTATGAACAGCGACCAGATGGAGGAGCTTAGGCGTATCGCCGATGAGCATAACGCAAAGGTAAACAAGGGGAGAAACCCCCAGCAGGAACTGGGAAAGGATGACTTTTTAAAGCTCCTTTTAACCCAGCTTGCCCATCAGGACCCTACAGCCCCGCTGGAAGACAAGGAATTTATCGCCCAGATGGCGCAGTTTACCAGTCTTGAGCAGATGAAAAACATGGCGGCGGACTTTGCCAATATGGCGAGGATGATCCAGGGAAGCGAAGCCAATTCGGCTTTGGGTAAATCCGTGGAAGTAAAGCTTGGAGAAGACAGAGTCGCCCAGGGTTATGTTAACGCCGTAACCCGTGGGGAAATCCCCCAGGTTTTGGTAAATGGCGTTTACTATAACTGGGACCAGGTAGTTAAAGTTTATGAGGAATGAGGAATAAGGAGAGTTACGGCTTATGATGCGATCATTGTTTTCCGGCGTGTCGGGACTTCAAAATCACCAGACAAGAATGGATGTAATTGGCAATAACCTTGCCAACATCAACACCTACGGTTTTAAGCGGAACCGGGTGAATTTTCAGGATATTTTTTATCAACAGCTTTCGGGCGCAGCCAGCCCTACAGAGTCTTTGGGCGGCGTAAACCCAAAAGAAGTCGGCCTTGGCATGTCTGTGGCGTCTATCGACACTGTCCACATTCAGGGGACGCTGCAAACCACCGGTATCGGTACCGACCTTGCCATACAGGGCACGGGCTTTTTCGTCCTTGACGACAGGGGAAGCTTTCTTTATACCCGGGACGGCGCTTTCAATATTGACGAAAACGGTACTCTGGTTGACCCCGCCAACGGTATGATGGTAAAGGGCTGGATGGCCCAGGAATTAAACGGCATTATGTCCCTTAATACTTCGGGGGATGTTGAAGATCTGGTTATCCCTGTGGGTTCAAAAGACCCCGCCAGGGCTACCGCGGTGGTAAACTACGCCTGTAACCTTGATAAACGCACCCCCGAAATTCCCGAAGGCGCTAACGAACTTCAAACCCGGGACGGCACCTGGTCTTCGCCTATCAAGATTTATGACTCTTTTGGGGAAGTGCACCAGTTGAGCGTACAGTTTACCAGGGTGCCCGGGGTAAACAATTCCTGGAACGCCGCGGTTTCGGTAGACCCGGAAAGCGAAATCCCCACCAATGCCTCTATCGGCCTTGGGGTTGAAGCCCCCCAGGCGGGAGGGCCCGCGGTTTTTACCGTTACCTTTAACAACAACGGCACCCTGCAGAGCGCCGCCGATGGGGCGGGTAATACATCGGGGGGCGAAGGGCCTGTTATCATGAACATAGCCTACGACGTGCAAAGCGCCACACCCGGAGCCGACGGCGCCATGGTACGGCAAAATTTCCAGCTTAATCTGGGTACTGTAGGGAGCACATTGAACTCCATCACCCAGTTTGCCGAATCAAGCTCTACCAAAGCGGTAACCCAGGACGGCCACACCATGGGTTACATGGATAACTTTACCATTGACAATTCCGGGGTTATCACGGGCATTTATTCCAACGGCACAAACCGCATTATAGGGCAGGTAGCCCTGGCAAGCTTCCCCAACCAGGGGGGCCTTGAAAAAGCCGGGGACAATACCTTTAGGGTAACAAACAACTCCGGGGACCCCAATGTAGGCCCATCGGGTATTGCCGGTAAGGGGAAGATTATATCAGGGGCTCTGGAAATGTCCAATGTGGATATGGCCGATCAGCTCACGGACATGATCATTACCCAGCGGGGTTTCCAGGTGAATTCCCGTACCATACAAACAGCCGACCAGTTGCTGCAGGAATTGCTGACATTGAAGAGGTAAGGATAAAGGAACAGGGAATAGTGAGCAGGAAATGAATTGGCGCCTGCCGCTTATTCCCTGGGCCTGATAAAAAAAATGATTAAAGTAACCCGCCTTAACGGCGTCGCGTATTACCTAAATCCCCACCAGATTGAGTACATTGAGATGCGCCCGGACACAACTTTTTTTATGCTGTCCGGCAAATCGGTGGTAGTAAAAGAATCTGTAGATGAGGTTATTAACCGTATAGTGGATTACCGGAAACGCATCGGGTTTTTTAAGAATGAGGAGTAGGCAGAATGGATCTATCTAGCATAATTGGATTGATTGGCAGTTTCGGTATGATTGTCCTTGGCATTGTTTCTTCCGGATCCAGCATGTTAACCTTTGTTGATATTCCTTCAGTCTTGATAGTCGTAGTTGGTTCCTATGCGGCCCTTTTTACCGCCGGCAGCATTACGGGCGGCATCGGCGTATTTGGAACCATAAGCCTTTGTTTCAATGTCACAAACCTTAATGAAACCGGTATTATCCAAAAACTTATGTCCATGTCGGAAAAGGCCAGGCGCGAAGGCCTCCTGGCTCTGGAAGAAGAGCTTGAAGATCTTAACGATGAATTTATGAAAAAAGGGCTTCGCCTGGTAGTTGACGGAACCGATGCCGAAATAATCCGCACCCTTATGGAAACCGAACTAAACCAGATACAGGAACGCCATGTGAACAAAATCGGCCAGATAAACTCTTGGGCCGGCCTGGCCCCGGGTCTCGGAATGTTAGGTACGGTAATCGGTCTTATTGGCATGTTAAAAAATCTGGAAGACAAAAGCGCCCTGGGGCCAAACATGGCCGTCGCCCTTATCACTACCCTGTACGGGTCAATAATAGCCAACCTGATAATGATCCCCCTGGCAGCCAAGCTTAAAAGCAGGGATGGCGCGGAGGCCAAAACCAAAGAAATGATGATTGAAGGCATACTTTCAATACAGGCCGGGGATAACCCGCGAATTCTTGCGACCAAGCTGCTTTCGTATCTTGATCCTATATCCAGGAAAGCGGCCGAAGCTGAATTCCTTAAGGATTAGTAATGGCGAAGAAAAAATCTGATGCAGGCGGAGCATCCAATGAATGGATCGTAACCTATTCCGACATGGTTACCCTTTTGCTCTGCTTCTTTGTCGCCCTTTTTAACCCCGATGATGTAGATCCCGCCCAAATGGCGGCAATGATTTCGGCGTTTAACAATATCGGGCTGGGAGCGTCTTCGGGCGGCCAAACCCTTTCGTCGGGCAAAAGCGCGGATTTGGGGAATACCATAATGTCCCTGCCTTCAATGGATAAAGGCAAAGCCTTGGGACAGGCTTTGCGTAAGGCCGTAAGCCTTTTTAATCCCGAAGTAAAATCCAATAAAGTCAAGATTACCCACGACGAACGGGGGCTTGTAATAAGCCTGGCATCGGACGCGTTTTTTGCCCCTGCCAGCGCCCGGATAAATTACGAAAGCACCAGGGACATTTTGATCCGCCTGGCGTCGCTTCTTAATTCCGATGAAGTTAGGGGAAAGCGCTTTAGAATCGAAGGCCATACCGATAATGAAATAACAGACCCGGACGGTCCCTGGGAAGACAACTGGCATCTTTCCACAGCCCGTTCCATTGCGGTA
>JAIRLQ010000296.1 GCA_031259345.1 Treponema sp. | reverse complement strand
AATAAATAATCCCCGCCGCAAGCGGCGGGGTATTGAAGATTTCTCCTTGAAATCTTTGCGTATGCGGGGGAACAAATCCCCCGCACCCCCAGTTCTAACCGCCCCAAGGGGCGGGGGATTAAACCCCCAATGGAATAAATAACCGGGCGGACACAATAAGCCGGATAGCGGCGCTTGTTTAAAAGAACAAGATCATTGAGTCACGTTTTCCAAAATTAACATATGCAACAGAGCTAAACAGATATAAAATTATTATGTTGTGTCGGTCCACAAAGCCGGTGCGCAAACTACGTTTGCGAATTTGCGGACAGACTCTATGTATACACTATCAAGAAAGCTATAAACGAAAGAGAGGTGATCCTGTGAATAACAAGTATGATGCGCTATTTGAAAGAACGTACATCGGAAAGCACGGCGTAAAAAACCGTTTGGTTATGGCTCCCATGGGGGCGGGCGCTGAAATGACCGGTGCCATTGATGACAAGGGCCTGGATTACTACGAGGCCCGCGCCAAAGGCGGGACAGGAATGTTGATTATCGGATTCCAGTTGGTTACCAACAAAACCGATCCGAATCTTCGTTCAATGTATGCCGTGGATACCACCCTTCAGGCCTATGGCTGGGCCAGATTGGCCGAACGGGTCAAGGCGCACGGCGCTTCCCTCTGTCTCCAGTTATCCTGCGGCTTGGGCCGCAATGCCCATGTCGTGCCCGGCGCGGAATGTGTTTCGGCGTCTGTTAATCCCTGTTATGCCGACACAAATCAAAACACAAGAGCTCTATCCATAGATGAAATACACGCCATCGTGGCCGGCTTTGGTCGCGCGGCGAAGCGCGCAAAAGGAGCGGGCGCCGATCTCATTGAAATCCATGCCCATCTCGGCTACCTCCTGGATCAGTTTATGACACCCCTGTGGAACAGGCGGGAGGATGAATACGGCGGCAATTTTGAAAATCGTATGCGCTTTACAACGGAAGTCTATCACGCTGTCCGTAATGTTGTGGGTCCCGATTTTCCCATTTTGTTTCGCATGGTGTTGGATCACAAGATTCCGGGCGGGCGCGGCATGGAAGAATCCTTTGAAATCGTCCGCTATATGGACCAGTTGGGCATCGATGCTTTTGACGTGGATCTGGGTTGTTACGAAGCCTACGATTGGGCTTTCCCTACCGCATATCTGGGCGATGGCTGTATGGCTGACGAGGTTTCCACAATAAAAACGGTTACCCGAAAGCCCATCCTCAGCGTAGGTAATTACACGCCCGAAGCCGCTGTAAAAGCGGCGCATGAGGGCAAAACCGACTTCATCGTCATCGGGCGGGGTCTGCTGGCTGATCCTGAATACGGCAACAAGCTCTTTGAGAATCGCCGCGAGGATATCCGCCCCTGTATCCGCTGTAACGAATACTGTCTGACCAGGGCGTCTCAGCGCCCCCTGTCCTGTTCCGTCAACGCTGCTTGCTGCGCCGAGGCGGAATTTGAAATCAAGCCCGTAAAGTCGGCCAGGAATGTGGCGGTAGTGGGCGGCGGCCCCGCCGGCATGGAGGCTGCCAGGGTCGCCGCCTTAAAGGGCCACAGGGTAACTTTGTTTGAAAAAGACGCCCGGTTGGGCGGTCAACTGCTTGCCGCGTCCGCTCCGGCCTTTAAGGGTCAGATTAAAGCCCTCATGGAGTACCAAAAGACGCAGCTCAAAAAGCTGAATGTGGATATCCGTGTAAATACTTTGGTTGGCGCTGATACCCCGGAACTTGCGGAGGCTGACAAGATCATCATAGCCGCCGGAGCAAATCCCATTATGCCCCCCATTCCCGGCGCGGACAGATCAAACGTGCTGGAAGTGATTGCCGCCCACAAAGGTGATCAGAGCCGCATTGGCAAAACAGTGGTCATCACCGGCGGCGGCGCGTCCGGGTGTGATTGTGCTGTTGAGCTTGCCGCGGAAGGCAAACGGGTTGCCATCGTTGAAATGATGGATCGGGTGGCGCCAAAAGCAAATGTGCCGGATAAAATCAGCATCCATAACAAATTCAAAGAGCTTGGAATCGAAGTCCACACCGGACACAGAGTGCTTGCCTTCACCGGCAAGGGGGTAGAGGTAGAGTCCGAAAAGGGTAAAACAGTTTTGGAAGCTGACACAATGATCATGGCATTCGGCTCTCGTCCCAATTCTGCGGTGGCAAAAGAGATCATGGACAAGTATACGACCGCCATGTCCATCGGGGATTGTGTTTCCATCGGCCAAATCGGCGAGGCTGTTCGCGGCGGTTTTTTTGCGGGCTGGTCGATTGATTAAGGACCCGCGGGTCCCCGGCAGGCGGCAAAATCAGGGAGCGGAGGCGCGGCTTTTAGCGTTTGTATGAATCGTTCAGACAACCGCTAAAACCCCCTTACTATTATTTACGGAGAGGAGGATGTGTTTATGAAGATCGAAAACATGGAGCTGCTCAAGCCCATTACGATCAATGGGATGACTCTGAAAAACAGGCTTGGAAACGCGCCATTTGGATCCGTTCCAAGCGGCGATGGCGACGGGTATATCAATGATAACACGATCGGGCATTGCCGTACCCTTATTGAGAGCGGCGTCGGTATGCTGATGACAGGCCCGATCCGTGTGTACCCCGAGGTGTCCAGGTTTATCGGCTCAAGCGGCGTAGGGCAGGACAAAGAACAAAAAAGGCCCATTGGCACAGCAAGCCTCGTAGACGACAGCTATATTGAAAGTTGGAAAAAGCTGGTTGACTTTGCCCATAGCCATGACTGCAAGCTGGGCATCCAGTTAGGCGAATGGGGACCGCAAGCCCTGAACAGTATGTCGGATCTAAAGGAGGAAAACAAAAAGTACAAGTATCTTGCCCTTGGACAAGGCGAATTGCCGGAACAGCATATTATGACTGTGGAAGAACTGGAGAAGATCATAGAATATACGGCGCAGGGCGCCCTCAGAGCCCAAAAAGCCGGCATAGACTGTGTGGAACTCCATGCCGCCCATAGCACCGGCCTGCTCTTCGCCAATGCCCTGGACCCCTTCTTTAATAACCGCGATGATGAATACGGCGGAGACGTGGGACGCAGACTGAACCTCCTGGTTAAAACTATTAAGCGGATACGGGAAGTGGTGGGCCCGGATTATCCCCTTCTGGTTCGCATCAACGGCGACGACCTCAAGGGAGATCTTGGACATACCAGCGAAGATGTCTGCCGGCACATTGTTCCCGTGCTGGAAGCGGCCGGGGTTGACGCGATTGATGTCTCAATGGGCGGTCCCATGTACGAGACTCAAGGGCCCTTGCCTCCTGTCTATTACCCCCGCGGCTGCTGGATGTACCTTGCCAGGGCTATAAAACAGGACACAAAATTGCCTGTCATCGGGGTCGGACGCATCACAACCATTGAAATGGCGGAAAAGTATCTGCGTGAGGGTTGGGCGGATATCATCTACATGGGACGCCAGATCTTTGCCGACCAAAACACGCTGCAGAATTTTATTGACGGGAAAAAGGAATACCAGGAAACCCGGCAGTGCATTGCCTGTTTGAAGCCTGGCTGCATTGACTGTTCGGTTAACTATGACCGCTTCGGCACGATGCGCCCCGGTTTTAAGAGGGCGACCCTGGACAGGGTCGAGAACCCCAAAAAGGTGCTTGTCGTAGGGGGCGGTGTGGCCGGAATGGAAGCGGCCCGGGTTGCCGCCCTCAAAGGGCATAAGGTAACCCTTTGGGAACGGGAAGGCAATTTGGGCGGCATTGTCGCCACCCTGGCCACAACACCGCTAACTTCCGAGTTCCAGAATATTGTCGACTACGGATCGTATCAATTATCCAAACTGGAAGTGGATGTGCGATGTTGTTGCGTGGCTTCCGTTGAGAAAATCAAAGCCTTTGCTCCCGATGTTTGCATCCTTGCAACCGGCGCTGAAATGCCCCTGCCGGACTTCCTGCAGGACGGCCTGATGGTTATGAGCCACCTGGAAGCCATGAAGCGCAAACGGGAATTCCGCAGCCTGGCGCAATGGAAAAAAGAAGTGGTTGTCTACGGCTTTACGGCCGCCGAGTTTGCCATCGATCTGTCCGAAGCAGGCGCAAATGTTACTTTGATGGGACCAGCCGGTGAAAGCTCCATTGGCTCCGAGGGCTGGGTGCGCAGGGAGCGCAAGTATTTCCTGCAGCGCAAGCTGACCGATATCAACTACATCCGCCGCACTCCGGATACTTACCGCGTTCATAACCCGCGTGTGCTTACGCACGCCAAGCTGGAAGGGGTTGGCAACGATGGCGTCCACTACTACCATAACGGAATCCACAAAACGATGCCCTATGATGTTTTGATCTACTCCGGCGGCCGGAAAAAGAATGACGATCTGTTTGAGGCCGTCCAGCAATATGTTTCAACCGTTCACAAGATTGGCGACTGCGACAGCATCGGCAATATTACCACTGCCATTCAAAACGCAAACGATATCGCCAGGAACTTGTAGGCGCTGTCTGTGCCAAAAGGAGAAGATTTATGTCAACCATGCCCAAATGGAAGCAGTATTCGTTCTTTATAGGCGGAGCTATCGCCATGATGGCTATGACCCTGAGCAGTTACGGTATTGCTACTGTCACGCCCGCATTGCTGCGCCGGTTTGACGCCATGCAGCATTATACCCTGACCAGCTTGATGGCGTCCATTGGCTTGCTCCTGTTCCTCCCTATTGTGGGAAAGCTTACCGATTCTGTCGGCAGGCGTCCATTATTGATAGTGGGAGGTCTTATTTCGCTGATAGCAAGTCTTGTGACGGGTTTTGCCAACAGCTTTCCGCTTTTTATTGTTATGCGCGCTTTAATAACCGTTGGCACTGCGTGTTTGACCCCTTTGTCGCCAGCCACTTTGCCTTTCATATTTGACAAAAGCAAACTGCCGCAGCTTTATGGGATTCAAGGTTCATTCCTGGCATTAGGCACATTTTTTGGTTCTACAATAGCCGGTTTTTTGCCGATCTTGGCGTCGCATGGGTTGGCGTAGCATATCCGGGCGTTCTGTTGTTTTTAGGCGCCATGGTCATGTTTGCCCTCTGCCCGGATGTCCCGCGAAAGCCCATGCCTAATATTGATTTTGGCGGCATCGCGCTCATGTTCTGCATCGTCGGCCCCCTTATGTACGTTTCCAGCTTCGGGAACAGGATAGGATGGGGCAGCCCCTCTATTATCGGCGCATTCATCCTGTTAATCATTGCAATCTTCTGCTTCATCACCGTCGAAAAAAAAATTGCGAGTCCCCTTGTTAACCTTACTCTTTTCAAAAACCCCATATACACAGGCGCTTTATTGTGTACCTTTTTGATGACTTGGTATCAATTTGCTATGCGTGTCTATGTTCCCCTGAAGATTCAGAACCTGATGGGATTATCAGCGGCCGCTTCCGGCTCTGTGCTTTTGCCCCGAAGTATTCTGAATATTATTTTCCCCACACTTTGTGGCGCATGGATTGCCAAAAAACAAAGCGTCCGCTGCTGGAAAGGGCTGCTTTTTACGGGCCTTCTTATTGCCGGGGGCAATTTTATGCTGAGTTTCACCTCTCCCAGTACCACCTTGATGGTCTTTTTCATCGGGCTGGGACTTACGGGCATTGCGGAAAGTTTCAAGCAAGCCGCATTGACACCTGCTTTGCAAAGCGCCCTGACAGCGGAAAACATGGGTTCCGGCATGAGCCTAAACAGCATGATGGGGGCCATGGGCAGCGCTGTCTCCGGGTGCGTGTTCGGTGTGGTCTTTGACGCGATCGCCCCTGATACCAAAGTTATTCCTGATTTGGCAAAGGCGGGTAACGCGGTGTTCCTGATTGCGACTCTTTCCGGTTTGCTTGTTTGCCTTTTGGCCTGCTCTCTGGTCAGGCCTAAAAATCCTGTTTCCTTAACAACGGCTTCAGCATAGATTGTCAGAAAATATTTTATTGGAGGTTTTAGCATGAGTAAAATCAGTGTAATCACGGGCGGTTTCGGCGGAATGGGCGCTGATACTGCAAAGCTGGTTGGCAAGTATTCGGATGTCGTCCTGATTGACGAGTACGAACCCAGGGAAAAAGAAACGGTTGAAATGCTCCAGGACCTTGGAATCAAGGTTAAGACGCACATAGCGGATGTAGCGGATCGGGCAGCTATCCGAAAAATCGCGCAGGAGACAGCCGCTTCCGGTGAGATTGTCAACGTCGTTCATACGGCGGGATACTCCCCCCACATGGTGCAAGCCGATCGGCTGTTTGAAGTGAATCTGACCGGCACTATTATTGTAACGGAAGAGTTTTTCAGTGTTTTGGGCCAGGGCAGCAACCTGATCAACTTCGCGTCCATGGCGGCCCATTTTATGCCGCCCAGCCCTGATGTAGACGCCCTGATTGACGATTATTTGCTCAAGGGCGCCTATGACACGATGATGGCAGCGTTCAAGGAAAGGGCCGCCAATGTCCCCCCGGCCGACCGGGGAGGTCCAACCGGCATGGCATACACGCTTTCCAAGTATTTTGTCATCCGTTATTCAAAGGCCAACGCGCTGCGATTTGGCAAGAAGGGTATCCGCATCAACAGCTTGTCTCCTGGCAGTTACCTTACCTTTATGCGTTCCTTTGAACAGCAAAGCTCCGATCGTATAATCGGCAACGCTCCCATCCCGCGCTACGGAACCAGGGAGGAAATAGCGGCCACAGCCGCTTATCTGTGCGAGGCTGCCTACATTACCGGCTCTGACATCCTGGCGGATGGCGGGGTTATCGCAGGAAGGATGTTTCCCCAAATAATGTAGGGCATTTTATTCGCAGCGGGGTCTAATACCCCGCCCTTCAGGGCGGGGAGGTTCATTTTTGCGCTGTTCCCAAGCGTTTTCTGGTGATTTGCCGTTTCAATTTTGTTGCGTGTCGCACGAAATGCGGTTATAATGCTCATATCACGATGAATAAAAGAGAGGGTGTTCATAATGGATATGGGAATAACGATGGCTTATCTGCTGGAGCAGATTCCGCAAAACATTGTTCGAACCAGTAGTCTGGGGAAAAACAGAGTTTATGAAGGTCTTGGCTTGCTTTACGCTAAACAGAGGAAGCTCAAAAACGGGCATATTTATATGGGATATGCCTCTATACTTTCAGGTTTCGAGCAAAAGAATATTGGCTTGATTCTTGTAAATGATTTGAATAGTAACTTGTCCGCTTCGGGAATTGATTATATTGAATTGGATAAGAATGTCAATATTGATGAGCTTTTTGAAGAACTCATAGAGATATGGCACAACTATGAGTATGGAATATCGTTGTCTGTATACAATACAATGATTCAAATTAATGACTTGAAATTGATTATAAAAAAAACTTTTGAGATAATGGGAAACCCCATCATTATGTGTGATTCATTCACAAATCTGGTGGGGTATTACAGCGATCAGGAAATTGAAGATCCTTCCGCAAGCTATATCATGCAGGAAGGCCATTCGTTATCCAATCATATACGCGATGCCCATACGGAAGGCATTAATAAAAGACTCTTTGATAACACAGCGCCCATCATTGTGAATCCGGGACTCAACAAAACAAGAAAAAGGATATTGGGGCGCATCACGCTGGATAACAATGAGTTTGGAAATATAATAGTCCTGGAATATAACCGGAGAATAAGCTCCCTTGACGTGAAGATTCTGGGGGCAATTTGCAATGCGGTTTCCAATATTTTAGCGAGCAATCGGATAGTGACCATGAGAACAAGGCTGTTGGATATTATGTATCGAAGCTATTTATTGGCGCTGCTGAAAGGCGAATCGATCAATATGCTCTGGGTAAATGACTGGCTTCAGCACATGGGTTGGAGGCCATATCCTCATAATAATTTTTATATCATGACGATTATTGTGGACAAGTATATGGAAAAATATGACACTGTAGTTGAATTTATGACCATGTTGGAAAGAGCCATCAATTGTTTTCTTCTTCGATATGACAAATTCCTGATAATGATTATAAAACCTGATAATAACGATACCATGAAAGAATATTTAAAAGTATTAACGGGGCATTTATCCCGGTATGGATTTAAGGCTGGTATAAGCGCCGGATTTGATAACATCAAAGACATTTCGCCATATTTTCTCCAGGCCAAAGCGGCTTTGAATATTAATGCTATTTTGGGGAAACAGGATTATATCGGCGATTATTCAAAACTGGCGGTTTATGATATTTTGTTAAAACTTCAGTCGGTTTCCGCTCTCCCCCCGCTGTGTAAAAAAGATTTGGACCGACTCATTGAATATGACAAACAATATGGAACTGAATACTATCGTACTTTGTATATCTATCTTAAATGTTCCGGCAATAAGGTATTGGCGGCGGATCAACTCTGTATTCACAAAAATACCATGGGATACAGGTTGAACAAAATCGTGGATATTCTTGACCTGGATCTTGATGACGGTGAAAAGTGTCAGAAGTTATTTTTGTCATATAAAATCAATGAACTGGCATATGCCAAACAACCGTTTCCTTGAATACACCAAATTTTGCGGGGACCGGCAGCGGGGCATATAATATGTTCCGGATATTCGGGATTAATAAGTTTACAGGGCCGCCATTCTTTCGTTTCTTTCATAGCGTTTATGTCTTTCATCTCCCCGCCTCCGCATCTCAGCCCCGATCGCGGCTCAGGTAGAAGGATATTCCCGTGATGGTCAGATCAGGAAAGCGCCGGATAATCCCCTTCAGAAGTTCCCGCTGTTTGGTCTGGAGGATCTGTATCCAGCCCGGATGATCCGCTTCTATCAGAAGGAGGGCCCCTTCCAACTCCTTAATCCGGGAATGGGCCGCCGCCGCCGCAATATGGTTTTCTTTCGTTAATACTTCCCAGCAGGAAAAGAGATCCCCATAGTTTTCAGCTTTCTTCATGAACCGTTCATCAAAATAGGACGAAAGGAGGTCTCCGGCCCGTTTCATGGCTTTACTTCTCCCCCGCAAAGGGTATATACCAGGCTACCGTTTATACACAAGTATGATACAATGAGAGGAAGACAAAACCCATAGGGAGGGGAATTATGGAAACAATGGATATGAACGGCCGCTTTCCGGACAAGCGGCTGGGAAAAAGGGGGCTAAAC
>JAIRLQ010000251.1 GCA_031259345.1 Treponema sp. | reverse complement strand
TTTTTGACCCTCCCCCGAAAGTCTAACATAAACTATTTTGATATTCGGATATTACCCTTGCTATTAAATCGGAATTAAGCCGGGCCTTTTCGATGGTAGTTTTCCCGGACATTTGAAGGGAAAGATTTTCACCGATGGCATATATAGCCCCGCAAGGCTTACATTAGTACCCCGTCCAGGTGGCAGTCCCCGGTATTTCGGTTGCAATCGGCGCAACTAGACGGATTCCTTCGATGTGTCCGCCCTTTTCTCCCCTTTTTCCGCCCCGCCCTGGCTGTCCAGCAAGGTATCGGCGGCGGCTGTCCTGTATGCCAAGGGAAAATATCTAACCCTGACGCCCCGAAATGGAATCCTCCTATCCATTAAAATTGGTTTCATCTCCTCGCTGCCATGCTCTGCATTCCACTATGAGGCAAGGATGCCCATTGGTACGGTAGATTATATTCTGTACATAGTATCCCAAATCTTTCATTCCTTGCCGTATCCTCATTCCCTCATTGTCCAGCGCATTGGTAATTTCCTCATTAGATAATGCGCCCCTGTCTATAAAGATAGTTTTTCCTGTTTCCATCTCCCTGCCCCCATTATCAAACCCCCCCCCGGCAAGCGGTATACTGGACTTTCCACAGACCCCGCCGTATGGCGGAGTATCTCACTTACCGGAGGGTAAAACCCCATGTCTGATCAAGAAATCAAAGCATGGTCTCTGCTTATCGCCGCAACCCTATTCCACCCTGTAGCGGGCGAAGAAGTTGGGTTCAATGCCGAATTTATGGATTGGCTTAAAGCAACCGCAAAGCCCATCGCCGAAGAAATCCGCAAAACTACGGACTAACAGCCATCTAGCTGTAGCGGCCCCCGGCGGAGTTCAAGTTTCAGAGAGTGCCGTACACCCCCGTTATTCAGGGAGCGCCTCTCTGAAACTTCATCTATTGCTACCCGCCAACCATTTCTCGTAAGCCCCCTGACAGCCTCCCCTATATCCGCCAAAAGCACCTTGTCCGTAACATCCAGTTCCCGGCCTTGAATTGAACCAGAAAACCCTATTTTTTCTTCGACCATACTCCCTGCCTCCATTCTTTTACCCACCCCAAACAACGGGATGGGGGTAAATTACCCTCGTTCCTTGCTGTGTATCGGATGTTCCCCTTTTTCCCCGCCTTCCTGCTCGCCCCACATGGCCTTTTCGTTCTTTAGTATCAGCTTTGCGTAATCCAGTACCATTTTGCGGCCTTCGGGGGAGAGGGACCGGAATATCTCCAGAAGGGTATCCTCCTCCGGGACCTTCCCGTCTTTGAACATGGGGCCTTCCCCGTTGCGGAGCCATTCTTCATTGATCCCAAAAGTCAAACAAATGAGCTTTATGGTAGAATTTGAAGGACCATTTTGACCGATTTCAATATTAGAAATTACTGCCTGCTTAATACCTAGCTTTTGGGCAAATTTCCCTTGATTTATATCGTTCAGGGCTTTTCGAAGGCCGATAAGCCTTTTTCCAATCTGATCATCCATAGTATCTATATTATCGGATACTGAAAAAAAATCAATATTTTTTTAAGAAAATTGAATTTTTCTCTTAACATATTCAATATACTTAAATATAATTACAGTATATTGAATAAAAGCAAGGAGTAAAGGCATGGGAGAAATGGAATTGAGCCTTCTGAATGGACAAAAAGAGGGTCATCAGGCCATTGTTGCGGCAATTACGGACCTTGATAGGCTTGGGTATCTGGTCAGTAGCATTAAGAGTAAAGATGGCACTCTTGAAATCACCTGTTACCCTCCCCGGAAGGAAGAGGGTAACAGCAGGGGTTAAGACTTCAAATATTCCTCAATCCTTCTTGCGGTATCAAGAGTGTTATTGAGAACCTGATCCATAGAGTAGATTGTTGGATCATTTTTTGTCTTGGCTTCCAAAATTCGCAGAGCGGCATCAAGGGCTGTCTGCTTTATCAGCAGTTCTTGATCTGTTTTTTGTTCCATGGTTTTTACCCTCCGGGGTGTTGTGATTGACCCGGCATACGCAGGGAGGTTTGACACCCGGATATAACACTTCGGAGGGTGTTTATAAACGGGCTGCGGCCCAGGAGGATTGTATGAACAAAGAGGAAAAGAAACTGACTGAAATTTTCCAACAAATTTCGGCCCAGGGGCGCGTTGATCTGCTGTCCCACGCAAACACGGTTTTAAGGGCGGAGAACAATATCAAAAAGGCCATGAAAGTCGCCCTTCCCTCCGCACAGGGGCAAAGGAGCGCATAGATGGCAAAAAACAGCAAGCGGGTAGTTTCCGGTACAACCGGAGACAGTAAGCCTATTTCCATAGGGCGCAAAGGCGGGAAAAGCCGGGTTTCCGGGAACGGAACGGCTTTTGCAAACGGACACGCCAGGGGTTGTTTTGGCGGCGGCAAGAACGAGGGGAAGACGGTATGAAATTTAGATTGCAGGAAGCCCTTGCCGCCTTGGAATCCAAGGTACGAAACTCTCTTAACCGCATTTCTGGTGTCCAGGTGGGGTTCAACAAGATCGAGAAGCGGGGCGGCTTCTACGTGGCTGTCTATACCGTATGCGTCCCGATCCCCGATGCGAATGAAGATGAGGAGGCCGTTCATGGATAACCGTTTTTTGCTTTGCTATCTGCGTCAAAAAATAGGCCCGGCTGAACTTTCCATTATCGGATACAGCGACGAGGCGGTTCTTTTTCATGTGGCGGTATATCACCTGTACCCGCCGTGCTGGTATATCGGATGAATCGGGCATAAAGCCCGTTATGCCCCCTGGGGGCTTAAATAAACTTTATGGGTAAGAAGCCCAGAAGGAAGTAAAATGTCAACGATAAAAGAATTGGAAAAAGCCCAGCAGGGCTATCTGGCGGCAAAGCTGGCCGTGGAAAAGACAAAACCGGCTATAGTCAAAAAAGAAATTACCTACGAAATAGAAGATTCAACATCTGGCGACGGGAAGCGCATCATTATTAACCCCTGTGAAGTTTCTTACGACCCCGGAAAAGGTTACATCACGATCACCGAAAAAAACAACCACGGGTACGATCATGATGTTAATTTTAGGACCATTGTCATACCCCTTTTAATTAACGCTCTGCGGGAGTTGGCCGAATGAAAAACACAATCATCAAAATTTTTCATGCGCTCCATGTCAAGATCGGGCATTGCTTCTACAATGCGTCCGTTTCCGTAAAGGATTTTGGAGAGAGGATCCGCTTCTCTCCCATTATCAGTATCGGCAAAGCCGGGCGGAAACTTGCTATGAAGTTTCCCGCGAAGTGAGGAAGTTGATGAAGCGGAGTAAAGTCCTGGTAGAAATCAAATGGGCGGGCTGGCATGGCGATACCGGGAAAGCCGCCGTTATTACGGCACAAAACGGGATCGGTGTTGCCGCTTCCAGAAAAGCCTACATTGACGGCCAAAAAATGAAACAACGCGGTGAGCCTTGCGGTTGTTCCCTGTGCATGGGAGTAAAGAAGTAAAATGCCTCGACCTAAACCGGCGCAACCGGAAGTATTGAAGGAATTGACCGCCCGGATTGATGCGCTCTTAAAC
>JAIRLQ010000232.1 GCA_031259345.1 Treponema sp. | reverse complement strand
AATGCCGTACTAAGGAAGCTGTCCGAACAAGTTTTTCGGACAGCCCCTTGTTTTTATGGAGAACAAGTGGGATGGAAAAAAAGAAGAAACCATTGTTTTCAATAACGCTGACGGCATTTTTGTTTCTATTGCCTTTTTTTGTATTGTATACCGTATTTATCATCTGGCCGGTTATCTATGGAGTTTATGTGAGCCTCCACAAATGGGGCCTCATGGGTAAAATCCGTTTTTTGGGATTAGGGAATTATACCCGTTTTCTCCAGGACAAATATTTCTGGGAAGCTCTGTGGCATACCACCTGGTTTGTCATTATCTCGGTCCCTCTGCTGGTGGCGGTCCCTCTCTGTTTGGGGATCCTGGCAAACCGCGGGCATAAATTAAAAAAATTCCTGCGGATCGCCTATTATGTCCCTACGGTGCTTTCCGTGGCGGTGATATCCCGGCTCGCCCGGTGGTTTTTTGAACCCTATTGGGGTACCTTGAGTTTTCTGCTCCACGATTTGGGGATCCTGCCCCAGGGGGTGGAGATTATGTGGTTCCAGAATGTAGGGCTTATCTGGACGGTGATTACCTCAATTACGGTCTGGTGGACTATAGGGTTTAGCATGATGCTGGTAATTTCCGCCCTGCAGGATATTCCCGAACAGCTTTATGAGGCGGCAGAACTGGACGGCGCCGGAAAAGCCCGGCAGCTCTTCGGTATAACCCTGCCCCTGCTCAAACCGGTAACCTATCTTATCCTGCTGCTCCAGACGATTGCTTCCTTTAAAATCTTCGGCCAGATTCAGCTAATCACCGGGGGCGGTCCCGGTACGGCGACCCGGCCGCTGATTCAATATGTCTATGATACCTCCTTTCGGCAAAGTGATATGGGGTACGGCGCGGCCATGTCCTATGCCCTGTTCATCATCCTGGTGGCCCTTTCCTACATGCAGCTTCGAATTCAACGGAAAAAGGAAGCATAACTATGAGAATATACCGTAAATACAGTGCCGAAAATACCATTCTTACCCTTCTTTCCATAATTATTGCGGGTATCTTTTTGTTTCCCCTGGTGTTCGGCCTTTTTGCATCCCTAAAGCTCGAGAGCGCCTCCGCCAAACAGCTCATCGACTGGTTTAAGCCCCCCTATACTCTGGCGAATTATGCCTATATTCTCGGGAAAAGCAGTGTACCTATATGGACATTTAACAGCTTCCTCATCGCCATCCTTAGTACCGGCCTGGGCTTGACGATTTCCGCTCTGGCGGCGTATCCCCTGGCAAAAATGGAATTTTGGGGCAAGCGGAGCATCTTTTTCTATTTCCTCCTGGGTCTTATGGTTCCGGGAGAAGCCACCATTGTGCCCCTTTTTATCACCGTCAACGGCCTTTATATGATCGACACCTACGCGGGGATGATCCTGCCGGGGATCGCCGGGTCCATGGGGCTTATTATTATGGTAAGTTTTTTCAGGGCCATCCCCAAGGAACTCATCGAGGTGGCCCAGATAGACGGGGCAAAGCATTTGGTCATTTTTTCCCGGATCATTATACCCCTTTCCAGGACGGTGCTGGTTACCAACTGTATCCTAGCCTTTATCGGCTCGTGGAACAATTACCTTTGGCCCCTCCTCTGCGCCATGAGCGATAAGATGTTTACCCTGCCGGTGGGGCTTCCCACTTTTGAGCTTACCTATGCCTCCGACCGGGTTATTCCCATCACCAGCAACATGACGGCCTCCATCCCGGCGATCATCATCTTCCTTATCTTTGAACGGCAGATCACCCAAGGTATCGCCATGACGGGAATCAAGGAATGATCGTTCCCGGTCAGTAATTCTCGTTTAGCCAGCAACGGTTCGGTTCACTTGGTATTACACGCGGTGATTATCACTGGAATATACCCGCGCCTTTGTATACCATTAATTCATGAAACCATTTGAGGTAGTGTCGCCCTTCCAGCCCGCGGGAGACCAGGGTAAAGCAATAGAGGCTTTGGCAAAAGGCATTAAGGGCGGCGATAAATTTCAGGTGCTCAAGGGGGTTACCGGTTCGGGTAAAACCTTTACCATGGCCAAGATTATAGAGGCGGTGCAAATGCCCACTCTGGTAGTAAGCCACAATAAAACCCTGGCGGCCCAGCTCTTCCGGGAGTTTAAGGGGTTTTTCCCCCATAACGCGGTGGAATATTTTGTTTCCTATTATGATTACTACCAGCCCGAAGCCTATGTCGCAAGCCGCGACTTATATATAGAAAAAGACGCTTCGGTAAACGAAGAAATCGAGCGGCTGCGCCTTTCCGCAACCCGCAGCCTTATGGAACGCCGGGACGTGATCATCGTGGCAACGGTGTCGTGCATTTACGGCCTTGCGACGCCGGAAGTGTACAAACGCATGACCGCCCAATTTTCCGTAGGCGACACGGTGGATGTGGACAGGCTGCTCCGGCGTTTTGTGGAACTTCAATACGAACGGAATGACGCAGTCCTTGAGCGCGCCAATTTCCGCCGCCGGGGCGACACTATCGAGATCTTCCCCGCTTATCTTGAAGATGCGTACCGCATCGACTTTGACTGGGACAAGATAGAACGGATACGCCGCTTTGATCCTGTCTCGGGAAGGATTTTTGAAGACCTTGACCGCGCGATGATTTATCCCGCAAAACAATTTGTAATACCTCAGGACATGGTTCTGGCGGCGCTCGCGGAAATTAAGCAAAGCCTTGCCGAACGTTATAAATTTTTTATAAATGCCGGCAAGATACCCGAAGCCGAACGGCTTAAAACCCGCGTAGAGTATGACATCGAAATGCTGCAGGAAATGGGCTACTGCACGGGGATCGAAAATTATTCCGCCCCCATGGCGGGCCGTAAACCCGGCGAAGCTCCCGACACATTGATAGATTATCTGCCCAAAGAGCATTTAACTTTTATCGACGAAAGCCATGTTACCCTGTCGCAAATTGGCGCCATGTATGCGGGCGACCGGAGCCGCAAAACAAGCCTGGTGGATTACGGTTTCCGCCTGCCCTGCGCTTTGGATAACCGGCCCCTGCGCTACGACGAATTTGAGGCGCGGCTTGATAAAACAATTTTTGTTTCCGCAACTCCCGGCAAGACTGAAGTGGAAAAATCGGCGCGTGTGGTAGAGCAGCTTATCCGGCCTACGGGCCTCCTCGATCCGGAAATTGAAGTACGGCCCAGCGAAGGCCAAATGGAAGACATTTACGCCGAACTGCAAAAACGTATCAAAGCGGGGGAGCGTTCCCTTATTTTAACGCTTACAAAAAAAATGGCGGAGGATCTTACAAACTACCTTTCGGGTCTGGGTCTAAAGGTACGTTATATTCACAGCGAAGTAGAAACCATTGAGCGTGTGGAGATTTTAACGCAGCTCCGTTCCGGCGACTTTGACATACTTGTCGGCATCAACCTTTTGCGGGAGGGCATCGACCTGCCGGAGGTTTCGTTTATTGCGATTCTGGATGCCGATAAAATCGGCTTTTTACGATCCCTTACCAGCCTGGTGCAGATTATAGGCCGGGCAGCGCGAAACGCGGCAGGCAAAGTGATCATGTATGCCGATAGAATGAGCGAGGCCATGGAGAAGGCTATTAGCGAAACCGAGCGCCGCAGGGCCCTCCAAATGGAGTACAACAAAAAACACGGTATTACACCGGCTACAGTAAAAAAGGCAATTGCGGATATTCTTACCCGCCGTGCCGAAGAGGATAAAATCGACGCCAATGCTTCCATTGAAGTACTTAAAAAGGCATACAACATTTTGGTTCCCGCCCAGCGCAAAAAGCTGCTTCAGGCTCTGGAAAAGGAAATGATGGAACACGCCGGACAGCTTGAGTTTGAGCAGGCCGCCGCCATTAGGGATGAAATTACGCGGATAAAACAAATCGGCGTCTCCGGAAATAACTTGTCCGGTAACCAACCGGGTTATTGAACAAGTCCAATGCCGCGCCCGCGAACGAAGGCTAAACTACAGGCATTGAATGCCGATACTGACAATATGAAGAAGATCGTTATTTTCATATTGTTTAGCGCGGTTTTTGGAGCTTTTGGTTTTGCCCAGGCGGCAGGAGGCCAGGGCTCATTGATCTTTAGACAGCAGGGCATAGCATCCTGGTATGGTTCCGAATTTGACGGCAGGCCTACGGCTTCGGGGGAGATTTTTGACTCTTCCAAATTTACCGCCGCCCACCCAAGTCTGCCCTTTGGGACCATTCTGACAGTAACCAATACCCAGAATAACCGGCAGGTTACGGTGAGGGTGAATGACAGGGGTCCCTTTGTGGCAGCCCGGATTATAGATCTTTCACGGGCGGCTGCCGAAACCCTGGATATGCTGGTAACAGGCACAGCGCCGGTATCAGTTGAGAGCGTTCCCGCGGCAATTTCCGGCGCGGCTTCCGGGGAAGCTTCCCCTGCCCCGCAGGTTCCCCAACAGCCGCCTATGCCGCAGAATGCCCCGACCGCTGCCGAAAATACGCCCGAACCTTTCAAGGCCCAGGCGGCTGAAATACAGCCTGAGGAGACTGTACCGGCGGCGGCTTCGCAGCCGGCTGCCGAGGCGCCCCAAACGCCGCCCCCTGTCTTGACGGAAGAGGCGG
>JAIRLQ010000187.1 GCA_031259345.1 Treponema sp. | reverse complement strand
GTCGTTCAAAATATCCTCGCGGTTATCGATAAGGCTTGCCAGGGTAATGCCGGAAAAATAATTATTTACCAGTATGGCAAGATCGTCCCAAACATGATGGGAAAGACAATCGCCTATTCTGGTGCATTTTGGCCCGTGTTTGTCACAGGCGTTTAAGCAAAGTTCTTCCCCCGCAGCTTCGAGTATTTGCCTGACTGTCAGTTCTTCCAGGGGAACGGCAAAAGAAAAGCCGCCCCCGGGCCCTCGGATGGAGTTTACTATTCCTGCCTTGCGGAGCTTGAAAAATATCTGCTCCAGAAATACTGAAGAGATATTTTCTATTTCCGCCAGATGGTTAATGGACACCGGAGTTCCGGCTTTACCAATTTTGGCAAGGGCAATAGATGCCCTAAGCGCATAACGTCCCCGTGTGGTAACTCTCATTGAATAGATACCTCCTTCCGGATTATTGACAGTTACGGTAATGATAGATCCTTTTTAAAAATATTTATAGTCCTGTTTATAAAAACCGTCATTTTTTGTAAAAAACTTAGTGTTTGGACGGGGGAGAGCCTCTGCCCATCAAGATACGCATGTACTATCTGGTCAGTAATTGATCAATAACCGTATCAAGCTCGCGGGCTGTCTTGGCAAGAAAATCCGCTTTGATCGATTCTATATATTCCGCTTCCGTTTGCGGGGCTTTTTCGCCCTGCGCTGCCGTTTCATCATAAAATAACTGATAGGCTTCAATGCCCAAAGCGTTGGCGAGTTTTCCGATAAGGGCGAAGGAAGGCTTTCCGCTCCCGCTTTCAATCTGCCTGATATACGAATGAGCCGTATTACACCGTTCAGCCAGCAATTTTTGAGAAAGGCCCCTGTTTTTACGCCATTTTTTTACATTAAAGATAAAAAGCTGGTCAAAATCCATATTTTGTATTCTATAAATGTCTCTTTTTAGGTGATAGAGACACTTGACACGAACATTATTTCGGTGTAATGTTCGTTATAAGCGTACTTTTTTTATGCTTATCTGTTCGGGAAACCGGAAAACTATACTCGAAAAAGGACTTTTTGAAAATGAAAAGGAAAGTGTTACCGGCAGTTTTCCTCGTGGCGCTTGCGGGCCTTGTTTTTGCCCAGGAAGCGCCCCGCTGGGTAACGCGCCAGGCCATGGTTTACCCGCCGGACCAGTACCTTACCGGTACGGGCGAAGGCCGCAGCGAGGAAGATGCGCGGATGCGGGCGCTGGCCCAGATAAGCCGCTTTTTCCGGACCAGCGTAGACGACACCCAGGAACTGCTCTATAGCTACAATAAAACCATTTCCGGTTCAAAGGAAAACACCGCCGTCAGCCAAAAATCCACCGTTAGCTCAGAAGCAGATTTTTTCGGTGTCCGTTTTGCCAGTTCGACAGCGGCAACACGCGCTTCACTTTACTAATCCCGCCATACCCGGACGCCCCGCGCAATATCCGGGTTCAATTTGTGCGGGTGGAAGAGTGAGTATATTTCTTCCGGGCATTTACGCACGCCCGGCTTAACGTCCGTGATGCGCCACGTAAAAAACGAACCATAAACACCTTGAGTTTTTTCATTTATACAGGTAAGATCTTTGCATGAATAAAGTAATACTCAAGGCCGAGGATCTTGACGGGTATCTTACCGAAAAAGACAAGAGCTCCATAATTTCCATGGACACGGTATACCGGGAAGTTTTAAGCTGCTTTTCAATTTATTCTACTTCCAGGGGCGAAAAAGAAAGGCTCCGTGAGGAAGAGCGCTTTATAAGGCTTTTTAACGAAATGGGCGGCATGATGCAGGAAATCTGCAAAACCGAGAATAACCTTAAAGTTTATTCCTTTTTAACCCCCCAGGAAAGCCACGCCGAAGCTTCCAGGCTAATCGCCAAGCTAAGGGACCATCAAACCGAAAACGAAGAATTTGTTTACTATATTCAGCGGGCCTACGAAATGCTTTTTAAACTGGCGTATGGCGGCATGACAGGGGACAACAAAAATTACCTGATTGTTAAAACCCCGGTAAATATTCCGGTGCAGAATTTTGCGGCCCATAAAATAACCAATATCGACAGCAAAATTGAAAATACGGTTATGTGCGTTATGCTGCGCGGCGCCCTTTTGCCTTCCATGATCATGTCCAAAGAGATTCAGGAATATTCTTCCCATGCCTATGTAACTCCTTTTGCGCTTTTTAAAATACGCCGGGACGATTCCAAACATGAAAATGACATGGAGTACATTCTTGACCTTGACCGTTCGTATTTTAACCTGGAACAGCTTGACGGCAAAGATTTGATTTTTGCCGACCCCATGAATGCCACAGGCGGAAGCCTGGTAACGGTGGTAAAATATCTTTTAAGCGAAGGGGTTAACCCCAGATCCATACAATTTTTTAATGTGATTTCCGCCCTGAAGGGAGCCCTAAGGGCGGTGCGGGCTTTGGAAAACTGTACCGTGTATACACTCTGGATGGACCCGGTGCTTAACGAAATTGCCTATATCATGCCCGGCCTTGGGGATGCCGGAGATCGTATCAACGGCAAGGATCCCCTGGAAAATCCCCGGAATATTATTCAATTAATTGCCGATTATGGTTCCAATATCGCCAGGCTTTACCGTGCCCAGCTTAGGGAAATCGAAGATACGGTGCTGAATACAAAAAATTTAAGCGCAGAAAAATGACAGCCTTTTCCGCCGCCCGTTTTTTTAAGGCCCCGCGCAGAAACAACATGACCCTTTGGTCATGTTGTTTCCTTTCCGTGTTTTTGTGCTTAATCTTTGCCGCGTCCTGCGCAAGCAATGCCGCGACGGCGGAAGAATACTATTCAATCGGCATGGCGTATTACGAACTTGGCAAATTCCAGGAAGCGGAACGTTGGCTTACCAGGGCCTCCTCGATGGACAAAACCATGACGGCTTCGGAATACAATCTTGGGCGCATTGCTTTTGCTTCGGGAAGGTATGAAGACGCGGCAAAGCATTTTGAAAAAATGCTTGCCCGGGATCCGGATAATGTTATGGCGCTAAAAGGGGCGGCGTATTCCCGGATAAAAAACGGGGATATGTCCAGGGCGCGGGCGTATTATGGCAAGGTGCTGGAGCTGGTTCCGGAAAGCGCTGATGACGGTTACAATTACGCCCTGGTGCTCTATGCCCTGGGTGACTATGCTGAATCTGAAGAAACCCTTACTAGATACGGTTACGCGCTGGAGGAAAAAAGCGACGCGGCGCTGCTTCTTGCCAGGGCACAGAAAGCCCAAAACAAGCCCGAGGCCGCGGACAGCTATGAAAAATGGCTTGTCCTAAGTCCGCCTTCCAACCCCCAGGCGCTTTATGAATACGCCGGAGTTCTTGAAAGCCTTGAGCTTTTTGCGAAAGCCATAGAACAGTACCGCGCCGCCAGGGATGCCCTTGCGCAGGATACGGAAACACTTACAAAAGCGGCCCTTGCCTTCGACGTTGCCCGGCTTCTTTTTACGGCGGATCCCGAAAACCCGGACGGCCTTAAAGAGCTTGATATGGCAGTGGCGGCGGGTTTTAAGGATACCGATCTTCTTGGAACGCTTCTTGAAGATTCACAGATTACAAATGACAATAAAACCGGTATTCAGGAAATTATCGACACTATTTTGAATCCCCCGGCGCCGGAAGCGGAAACGGCTTTAGAAAGTAACCCGCAGGCTGGTTCCGACGCTCAGCAGGAATGAAAGTTCGTCGCTGTAAAAATCTTCCGCCACCAGGAGCTTTGCAAACACCGAAAAGTTAAGCCTGCCTGTAATTCTTACCACAGACTCGTGGCCCAGGGCTATGGAAAAATTTGTATAATCATCCTTGCCGGCTTCCTGGTCTTCATGTCCAAAAATAAATTCCAAAGTTTCTATTCTGATTTTTTCCGCCGGGGTTTCCGCAAGATGCGCCAGGGTTAACCAGGAATTTTGCATTTTCGCCTTGCCCATGGTCCAATCGTACAGGGTCCCCAAAAGGCTTTTTTCCGCCGGGGAAGTCCAGTTAAGCCTGAAACTATCGCTTACCCTGGCGCCGCGGGAAACCGAATATATGGAACTGGCGCTAAGGGTATTTTCAATACTTAAGAGTGCCCCGGCAAATCCATAGAAGTTAAAAAATTGGCCTGCCTCTACGAGCCAGGAGTTTTTTTCACCTTTTGGAAAAGAAAACGCGGCTTCGACGTTATAGCTAAATTCATCGTTCCGGTAAAATTTAAAAACCGGCGCCGAGCCCATTGCCCCAAAAAGATTTACCGCCTGAAAGCGCAATACCCCGCCCAGGTTAAAGCTGTCCAGGGAAGTGTCCAGCTTTTGTTCCAAAATCCGGTTTACCTTGAACGCAATATTTGAAGGCAGGAACAGGGCGGAAACGCCGTAATTGGGCGGCAACTGGACGGAACTTTCAAAGCGGTCGGCAAAGACGCCCGATGAAAGGGAGGCATTTGCGGGGAAAGAATCGTTCGCGCTTTTCATGGCCGGCCCGATATCGGGATTCCACAGGGAATAAAAAGGAATGGCGAATAAGAGGGGCGCCGAATCTTCCAGACTTTCACCGTAGCGCGCCGCGTCGTTCCTAAAATCATGGCCCCGGTAATTTAAGCCCCTGCGGAATTCCCGTTCGCCCCGGAAAAGGAAGCGCAGGGCGCCGCTCGATATTCCCGGCGTCCAGGGAATGTCCAGCCTGCCCAAAGAATTGGCGTTTGTAATTCCGCTTGCCTCGTTAAAAAAACTGGAAGATTCAAGGTAGAGGCGCAGCCCCAGAGGAGTATCCCCAATGCTGAAAGAAAAGCGCCCGTTTCCGTCCCGGGTCCTCGCGCCCGCCCCCCAGTCGGGTACCATGGGCGTCCAGCTTTCAAGCCAGGCTTTGCCGTAATTTTCCAGGTAATATTCCGCGCCGCTGGAATTTTCCTGCCATGCCGCCCCCGCTTCTACAGAAAGGTCCAGGGGGAATTCTTTGGGCTTTACGCCCATAAGGGCCTTCCATGTCCGGCCAAGCCTGGCATCATCGTAGCGCGCCTCTCCGGAAAGGGAAGACCTGAACACGGAGTTAAAGCCCAGCTCGGCTTTATGTTCCATAAAGTGATCCGAAGGGGCGTCTTCAAAAGCTTCGCTTGCCTGAAAAGGGCCCCAGGAACGGGAAATGCTGTGGCCTGCCCGCCAGGCGTAAGAATTTGCTTCATCTTGTACACTTTCTTTACTGAATGTATATGAATAATTAGCCCGTACCCGTGCGCCCAATATCGAGACCTCGCTCCTGGCCCTGCCGGACATGCCGAAAAGGCCGGGGCTGTTTTCTTCAAAGGGATTCCCCCGCGCGCCTGTTTCCAGGGCCGCGCTTACGGAAAAGCCGGAAAGCACCGGCGTATTTTTTACACTAAGGATATTGCCCGGCCGCTGCCATTCAACAATTGCGCCCGCGTTGAGCCTGTAGGAAGCAACGCTGTCTTCAAGGATTACCTCATCAATGCCCATCCGCCCGGAAGGCATAAGGGAAGCGCTTTGGGACGGCGTAAGGAGAAATGCCATATACGCGGACCCGCTTGATAATGAGCCTGATACATTTTCGTTACCCTGGCTGCTGAAAAAAGAAGGATTTGGAACCAGGGAAGATCCCGAAATGCTTTGGGTTTTAATGCCGTCAATAAAAATCCCCGTATTGTCTCCCCGGTACCGGATTTCCACTTTAGCCCAATAGCCGGGCTCTACGCCGGCATTTTCCAGATCTTCCAGGGGGATGGATACATCGAGCGCGAGATCCCGGCTTGAGTATATGGACTGGGGCCCCCGGGCAAGGATAAAACGCAGGCTTGCCTTATCCAGCTTATCCTGCTCAATCGCGGTAAGCTCAGACGGATCAGGCGGATCAGGCGAAGTTTTCTCCTTTACCTGCACCTGCGGGCGGCGTACAAAAAAGCTTAACGAACGGTAGTTTTCCAAAGGAGGGGCGGCAATTCTGGTATCGGCGCCGGCGCCCATGCCGGGATCAAGGTTTTCCCATCCCAGTTCAAGGATGCGCTGGCTCCCCAGGCCCGAATGGAGCCGTTTGATAATGTCGCCGTATTTTTCTTCCAGCTTTTGAGGGGATGAGGTGCCTTCCCGGGTTTCCATTACCGCCGCGGACGCTATGAGCGGGCTGTCGTCCGCCCCGGTGATGCCCCGTGAGTCTAAAAAAACCGGACGAAAAGCGGCGCCTTTTACCAAAGGCGGCGCAAGAAGAACACGGCCGTTTATGAATTCAGTTCCCGTAAGGCCCGGAGCGGAAACCAGTATGCGCAAATATTTTGCGTTGCCCAGTTTTCTGCGATCCTCATCATTTAAATTGAGTGTAGCCAGCCTGGGGTTTTCGTGGGGAGGGTGCGCCGCCGGGCCTTCCGCGGCGCCGTCGTATATAAGTTTTTCAAAAATAAGATCCGGGTTTTCCGGGCTCTCATCCCCGGAATCATTGAGGGCGCCGGCCTGAAAAATTACCTGTAGTTTATCGGTATTCCCTAAAAATTTATAAAGCCTGAAAGGAATTTCAATTGTTTTGGAACGTTCCAAAATTTCACCGTCAAGGCCCAGGGATGTTTCAAAACCTGTCCAGCTTTGGCTTGCGTCAAGCGTGAATTCGGCAGCCAGTATCTGTGAAGAAAGCCTTGCGTCCATGGCGGGGTAGGGCCCCTGCTTTCCCGAAAGCTCCGGGGCGGAGGACTCAATGTCTGTAAGGGTGGATGTCCCGATTATCGAAGTGTCTCTGTGATTGCGGTACACAAGGGGCGCCCTGTTTCCCACGGTTTGCCCGGAATTCAGAGTGGAACCAGGCGGCCCGGAAATAAAAGAATCACCCGGCGGAAGGGCGAGGACGATTTCGCTGCCTTCCATGCCCAGAGCCCGGTACAGATCGGTTGTATCCGGCTGTTCAAAGCCAAGCCCCAAAGTAACGCCGGCTTTAAGCCTGTCGGCGTCGTAGCGGACTTCGGCGCCCAGGCCCACAGTACCGGGGCTGGAGGAACCGGTTTCGGAAAAACTATCCCCGGATAAATTCCAGCGCAGCCCAAGCCCGATTCCTGAGCTAAAAGCCCCTTTGGGATCCCAAAGGGCGCCAAGTCCTGCGGCAAAACTTCCCAGGCGGCGCTCGCCGCTTCGTTTAAGATAGGTAATTCGGATTGTTTCGCTGCCCATGGCAGGATTGGCAAGGGATACGGTTCCCGCGGCTTCGTTATAGGAAAAATTGGGATCCGCCAGCCCGGCACGGTAAACCTGTACCGAACCGGGAACCACATCGCTTCCTATATAGTACGTTCCCGCCGAACCGTAATTGGTAAAACGAAGGCCTAAATCGCCGGTAAAAAGCTGCTTCCCAGGAAGATAGATTTCCGGCCAGGACATGACTCCCTCTCCGCTTGCGTCTTTGGTCAGGGGCCATCGTTCGCTTTCTTCCCTGCCGGACTGTGAAGAAGCTCCTCCTACAAGCTCGTAAATTCCCCGCCTTTGGTTAACCTGGCCCGAAGGAGCGGGAAGGTATGACGGGGAACTTTCCAGGGGGATTACTTCGTAGTAAGAGATCCTTTGCCCCCGGGAAAGGGAAACTACCGACGCGTCTTCGGCGCTTAAGGCCGGGGACCGGTAACGGTTTTGTTTTTCAAAAGGAGAAAAAGTCCCGCTCTCGTAAATTATCAAAACAGGGACGCCGTTTATTGTTGTTTCACCCGGCCTTCCCGCTCCGCCGCCTGTTTGGGGAAACAGGGCAAGATCGTACACTTTTCCGGACGAGTTAAAATATGATTGAACCTTTTCCAAAAAACCGCTTGCGCCGGGCATACCCGGAAGGCCCGGCGGATGATACTCCCCTAGGGAAGTCTTCCAGGGGCTATCGGAACCGCCTTTGGAATATGCGGCCCCCACCATTCCTTTGGGTTCTTCGGAATTGCCGTTATAAGCGCCAAGGGTCAATTCTACCTGGCCGTAACGCGCCCCTGCCGCGTATTCGCTTGCCCCGGCAAGACGCCAGCGGCGGCCCTGGGTATCCGTCAATGGCCCGCTTGCGTCTTCAAGATAAATTTGGGGAACTGTGTCCAGGCTGTCGTCCGGAAGCACAAAAGAGACCCCCCTTAAAGGGGCGGAAAGGCCGGCAAAGCTGAAAGTACGCTCCCGGCTGCCTACAAAGACTTTTTCTTCCCTTGCGGCGGCATCGTAACGTACCAGCGTATGCAGGGTAAATTCTTCCCCGCCGAAGCGCCCGTAAAAACCCAGGGAAGAAGCTGAATCGCCTCCCAAATCCAGGTAGGGGAAAGCGGGAAAATCAAGGCCCGTATTTCCGATCCCTGCGTATTGGACAATTTCTCCCGGACGCCCCTGGTACCCCGCCCGGTATGTATTCAGGTCATAATCATCCAGAAAACTTGCTTCGATAAACCAGGTCTCCCGTATCCACAGGGACAAGGTAAGGTCGGCCTCCTGGGTAAAAAGAACGGGCGAGTCTCCGGAAAAAGCCCGGGTTCCTTCGGGAGTAAGCGCTATGCCCCAATTGGCCTTTAGCTTTCCCTCCCAATAACCGGAAATAAAAAGCGAAACCGCCGAATCCCAAATACTCAAGTTAACCAGTTCCGCTTTTGCTTCATCGGTAATTTCGGGATGAGAAGGTAAAGGAGATGCGCCGTCTTCCTGTGCGTAAAGCCCGGGGAGCAGGATTAAAAAAAGTATCAAAAGCCTCAGGAAAGTACTTCGCAAAACAGACATTTATAGTGTATAGTACATTACTATCATGATTGTTTCCATGATTCAGTTTATCTTCGAGGTTCCTGACGCGGTAAATCTTAAAGAAAAACGCCGGATTATCCGTTCGATGAAGGATAAACTTCAAAAGCATTTTCACATGAGCGCCGCGGAAGTGGATCTTCAGGACAGCATCCGGTTTGCGCAGATTGGCGGCGCCCTGGTTTCCAATTCCAAAACCTTTGGGGAGGCGGTTTGCCAAAAGGCTTTTGAAATGATAGAAAAAGAAACGCCTGTCCGTATTCAGGACATGAGAATATATTCGGAGGAATTTTAAAAATGGCGCACATCAAAAAAAACTTTATCCTTTCCGCCCTAATCTTGCCGGTTTTATTTTGTTCCTGCATTGGGGTAAACGCCGACATAACCATAAACCCCGACAATTCGGGAACCGTGGTTTTGGAATACCGGATTTCCCGTATTTTAGAGGCATTGGGGAAGCAGGACGGTAATGAACGCTGGCTTCCGGTTCCGTCGGGCAAGGCCGATTTTGAACGCAGCCTTAAAAGGCTTCCGGGAATGTCCCTGCTTTCCTTTTCCTTAAAAGAAGATGACAGCGATATAATCGTTACCGTCAAGCTTGGGTTTACCGATATGGACGCCCTGGTACGCTTTTTGGACGCTTACGGCGACAAGGCTGTTTTTGTAAGGGAAAACGCTTCGTCGCGGCTTACGATGATACTAAGCGAAGGCGGCGGGGGTGGCGACGAAGATCTGGAAACTCTTTTTTTTGGCGCCGCCCAGGGCTATACCCTCGATTTCACTTTAAACGTCCCGTCATCCGGTACATTGAAAGCGACCCGTCTTCCCGGCGGCACCGTGATCGAATCCGGGAAAAAGCTTTCCTGTTCCATGCCTTTGGGTGAAGTGCTTTCCTCAAAAGAACCGGTACGCATGGAATGGACCTGGTAAAATAGGAGTTTCCGCAGCCTGTTAAGGGTTCAAAGAGCTTCTGCTTATAACCTGAAACTCGTAGTCCGGGCTTTCGGGAACCCCCTCGGGGTCGATTGCCTCGTCATAGGTATTATACACCGCGCAAACCCTAAAAGCCGGCGGCAGATTCCGGGGAAAGACAATTTCGGCCTTTAGGGGATTCCGGGGGTTTTCCCCCAAAATAAAGACAATTTCCCCGTTGTCGGCATATTCAAACGGAAATGGCGCGGAATACACAATGGCCCGCCCTTCCTCCCCCCCGCTTTCAAGGTAAATATCAAAACGGACAGGATTTTTTTTTGCTTCAAAACTTATTTCCAGAATATGGCTTTCCCTGAAATAAATACTCCCGGTTTTTATGGCGGTAAAAGAATCGTCAATTATCTGCCGCCGGATTTGAAGCGGCAGGAAACCGGGCAGGGTAAAGGCATAAAGCAGCATCCCAAAGAGAAGAACTCCCAAAAAGGCAAAGCGGAATTTCAGGCTTATATTCCAGATTTTTTGTTTTTTTCCAAAATTGAACAGAAACGCGCCCTTTTTTAAAAGGAAGAAAGCAGGGAGGGAAAGAACCGCAAGCTCAAGGCTTGCCAGCCATCCTCCGGTAAAGCCGGTATTGATAAGCGTGTTTGTCAGGGCCGGTGAACGGGTTTTGTATAAATTGACAAAAGCCAGAACAGCCGGTAAAGGAATAAACAGCGCGGAAAGAAAAACTGCCCAGTGCTTTTTAAAACCAAAACCCAAAAAGCTAAAGAAAAAAACCCAAAGAAAAATCCGGGTATAGGTAAAATCGATAAAGGCGGCGATTAAAAGTCCAAAACCCGAAAGGATTATCGCGGTTTCACCATAAAAATTTTCTTTACCGGTTATTATAAGGGAATCAAGTATTTTTGAGGGAATATAAAAAAGCCAGATAGCCAGGAGTAGTATAAAAACAAGCCCCGGGTAATCGGCTATGGGGGCAGGCTTGTTAAAAATAAAAAGAAGGGCGTCGTAAAAAAAACCGGACCCTTTTATTATTAGCACCAGTAAGGGCAAAAACACAAGAAAGATCCATGAATGGCGAAAAAACAATTTAATTGGAGGCTTTCCCAAAACTCCGGTTTTGGGGAAAGTAGCCGCGGAATAGGAAAGCCCGAATAACAGAATCATGGCCATGATTATTACAAAAATCAGCACCGAAACTTTTTCGCTGATAAAAATGATCTTTCCCGAAAAGGGCAGGGTAAAAAAACTGTAATGCCTGTCGGGATTGCGTACCGGGAATTCAAGGGTTCGCCCGTATTCCAAAAGGATGGACGCAAAAACACCGGTTTCCATAGCGGCGCCGCCGGTATTACCGCCGCCAGCATCGCTGTTTTCTCCGCCAAGGGAAAAACTGTTAATTTCACCCTGCCACGCAAGGTCCAAGACTTCGTTTTTTGCCGCAAGCAATAGTTTATAAAGGCCGTTGAACTGTATTTCAAATTTGGCCTTTATTCCCCTGGTTTCAAAAAGGCCGGGCAACGGCTTTACTATGTCCAGGGGGGCTATGTATTCACCGCTCCCGTGGCGTATCAAAATTGTCTGCGGCGGCCTTTCCAAATCAAGATAGCAGAGTATCCAGCTTTCCGGCATGGCAGGGAGTGTAAGGAGATCGCCGAGGCCTATATGGGAAAGATAGCCGGGGCTTGAAGAAAGGACCGTGCTTTCATTCCCCAGAAAGGCGACCAGGATATCTTCTTTTGGAGGGGAAAGAAGCGCGGCTTTTACAAGCTCCAGGGCGGTATCCACCGCATAATCCATACCCAAAGGCGCGGCCAGCACAAAAGCGGCTTCCGCCTGAGGGGCCGGGCCGGGGAGGGGCCCTCCGGTCCCGGTGGAAGCGCCGAGATTGCTGCCGTTTATCCTTACGATAATTGAAGAACCAAAGCCGCCATACGCTTCGAGAAGGCTGCGTTCCTCAAAAGCGGCGCCGGCCTCCCGCAGCCCATTTTTTACCCGGGTAAGCGTTACACTTTCGTCCGGCGCCTGGCGCGGCATAAAGGCCGCATAAAGAAAAACCGGGAAAGACAAAAAAAGCAAAACCAGGGGCAAATGTTTCATGTTATGTTTTAATGATATAGAACGAAAAGCCAGAATACAAGGTGAGGCAGGACATCAGCGTTTGCTTTCAATCAGCTTCATAGAGACCCGCCACCCCCGGGAGCTGCTTTCGTATTTTGGGGAGGAAGCACTGCCGGGTGGAGGAGACTTCTCCTGGGATATATGCCGTTGGCGGGTATCCGGTGGTCATTCAGGTGATAGCGAGCAAGAAACTGCCGTTTGAGGAAAACCTGTGGCTTAAGGGGCTGAGTAACAACTTGAATGCGGCGGCGGCGGGTACTATACTGGAAGAAGCCGGTCTAACCGCCAAGTGGGAGAAACCTGGTGAGGCCAGGGGGAAAAAACCGGTTGGGAAGAGGCCATAGAGTTATTGAAACAGGGTTACACGCTGGAGCAGCTTGAACGGATGAGTCCGGGCGGCCCCCCGAATTCTACCTCGTAAAGTTTGGCCCTTTAAGTTTATGCGGTTGTGTCTGGCAGCCTGTTGCGGTTTTCATTTCCAGGACGATACCGTCAA
>JAIRLQ010000145.1 GCA_031259345.1 Treponema sp. | reverse complement strand
TCGGTTACTTTGCGGACAGACCTTGCATTTGCTCCCGTTTTGTACCAAAACGGTGCGCAAAATGCCTTTTTTAAGGAAGTCTGTCCATAATGTGTCTACATTATGGACAGACTCTAATTATTAGACTTGTTCGGACAACCCTGTTTTGTTCATAGAAACCCCTCTACCATAATTGACGACAAGCCTAAAGAGCCGTATATTTAAGATAATGGGTGTCGTTACAAGCCAAAAAATCAGCGTCTATTACGAGCGTTTTAAATCCATTGATGTTACATTTACCAGAGAAATCATCATGGTAACGCAGCTTATGACCAATCAGGTTTACTTAAAATGCGTGGGGGACTTTTGGCCCTGTGTTATATTTTCCACCTCTTTTGAAAAGGCGCGGATCGTAGCGAATATCTGTTCCGGGCTGCCTCAGAAGCTGGAAAAGGCCAACAACATGGTAAGCCTGCGGTTCTGCTTTAAAGATCCGGATACGCCCAATCCGCTTACTTTTTTTGTAACCGGAAGGGTTACAGGCTCCACCGCTTACGGCGGCTCCAAAGATGTGGCGCTTTTTTCCATTCAGTTTACCCAAAGGCCCCCGGACGATCTTATCGAGATAATGGGACGCATACTGGATGCCAATGTCAATTCCGCCAAACGCCGTGAAGAGCGTATTCCCATTACCGCCGATAGCTGCCGCAGGCTGAACTTGCTTGCAAAAGAAAGCGCGGTATTCATCGAGGGGGTTCCCCGGCGCTGTATTTTGCGGGATCTTTCGTTTTCCGGGGCCAAGCTTATAATGATGGGGGTTGCCAAATTTTTGGTAGAAAAAGAAGCCGCCTTGCGGCTTGATTTTGACGATCCCAGGGAAAGCTTTTTTCTTAGGGGAAAGTTTCTCCGTTCCGAAATGGTAGACGGCCGCAAAGACCTTGTCGCCCTGGCGGTCCTGTTTGACGAGTCCCTGGTGCCCATGGGTTACAAGATTAGGCTGAATGATTTTATGAGCCAGGTACGGGCGGCGGAACGCTCAGGCGACAGCGGGGCGGCGGAGAAAAAGGCGGCTTTAAAAGCTCAGGCTGCCCAAGCCGCGGCGCTCCAGGCTTCTGCCGCAACCGCCCCGGCCGCCGCGGAAAGCGCCTCCCGCAAAGACACGCCCTCTGCCGCTTCTGCCGCAACGCCTGCGGCCCCCGGGGATGCCCAGGCGCCCCCAGGCTGACGGAGACGCCGGTAATTCTGGTTGATTTACAGGTTTTGGGAAAATAGACTTACATGATTTTTGGAAATAAAATTATTTTTTTAAAAGTGCCAAAATCTCTTAAAGACGAAATTAAACGCCAAAAACATGATCATACACATGGAAAGGCGCCGGAAGAAACCTTTTCCATAGACGAATCCATCCCCATTCCCGTGGAGCTTCCCGAAGGGGCACAGAATTTTGAAAGCGAAAACCTTGGCCTGGAGATGATCCTGGCGGCTATGCTTCGTGTTATCCGGGACCCCGGCGGAAGCGGCGCGGATGAAACAAAACCCGGCTGGATCGATTATTACCGCCGTTTTGTGCTTTCCGTAAAACCGGAAATCCTTAACGAACTTGGAGGAGCGTCGCTCATCAAGGCGAAGAACGGTGATTTCGACGATGCCCTGGAAATTATTTCCCTTATGGAAGGGCTTCTTCCTTTTTCCCCCGGAACTCTTTTAAACAAGGCGTTGATACTTGAGTTCAAAACCGACGCGGAGGAACGCCGGGGCAGGCAGGCCGGTAAAGACCCCTACCGCGCCGCCCTGGATGCCTACGAAAAAGTCCTGGCCCTGGAACCGGTCCTGCCCGACGCTCTTTTTAACGCGGGCTTTTTCTTTATAAAGCAGGAAAATTACCGCCGGGCTCTGGATTGTTTTTCCCGCTATCTGCCCCTGGCAGGCAATGGCGATAAAAAGAAAAAAGCCCGTGCGCTTCTTAACGATATTGAGAAGCGGGGCCTTGACGATCCCGCCTTTAGGGAAGCGCTGGACTTACTCAGAGCCGGCGACGACGAAGGCGGCCTCTATAAAATAAAAGAATTTATCGAACGCCGAAGCTCCGCCTGGAACGGCTGGTTTGTGCTGGGCTGGGCGCTTCGAAAACTTGGACGCTGGCAAGAAGGCCTTGAATCCTTTAAAAAGGCGGCGGAGCTGAAAGGGGCGTCTAAATCCGGCGGCCTCGCGGAAGGAAACATCGAGATTAAAAACGAAATGGCGATTTGCCTTATGGAGCTGGGGGATTACAGTGCCGCCAGAAAAGAGCTGGAAAGCGCTCTGCGGGAAGATCCCGAAAATATAAAAATCATTTCCAACCTGGGAGTTCTTGCCATGAAGACCGGAGACTCAGGCAAAGCGGCGGCTTTTTTCAGGACCGTCCTCGATTTAGACCCGGAAGACCCGGTAGCAAAAGAATTTATAACAGGGCTGTCCGGAAATTCCAGTGTATGAACAACAACCGCACGGCATTTTATTCGTGTACGGCCCCTAATGAAAAGTCGCCGATAATTTTAAAACGTTTGCCATCCCTTACCAGGCTCAGTTTACGGCCCGGAAAAAAAACAGGCAATTTTTTACGCAGTATTTCCGCCGCTTCTTCCATCAAAAACTCGAACTGTTCCGGGCTAACCCGCTCCAGCGTTGCCAGCCTAAAACCGACAATATAGCCCCGGCCGGCCTGTGAACCCAAACCCGGCGTAAAATCAGGAGCAATTTCAAAAAGCCCGTCCATCTCGGGGTTTTCGGTAAGACCCGGCCCGGGACGGTTCGGATGCAGGGTAAACGCCCCTCCCCAGTGTTCTTCAAGAGCAGTGTCAACTTCGTGGAACATGGCCTCCAGGGTTCCGGTAAATTCCACCAATTTTGGATGTATATACATCAGTCCGGAAGAGCCAGGGACAACACTTCATCAAAACGTTCAACCGGATGAAATTCAATTCCTTTTTTTACATGCGCGGGGATTTCGTCCAGATCGCGCTCGTTTTGTTTAGGGATGATGATATGCCTCGCCTTGTTCCGCTGGGCGGCAATAGTCTTTTCTTTAAGGCCGCCTATGGGCAGCACCTGCCCGGTAAGAGAAAGCTCGCCGGTCATTGCAAGGCGGGTTTTGACAGGCTTGTCCCGCATAAGCGAAAGCAGGGCCGTCGCCATAGTGATACCCGCCGAGGGGCCGTCTTTAGGCGTAGCCCCTTCGGGGATATGCAGGTGTATGTGGTGCTTTTCAAACCATTCTTCACCAAGGCCGTAACGTTCCAAAGCCAGCTTGCGGGCCACCGTCAGGGCAATAGCCGCCGATTCCTTCATAGTGTCGCCCATTTTGCCGGTCAGGGTGATGCCCTCTTTACCCGGGATAGAGACCGCCTCGATAACCAAAGTATCGCCGCCCATACTGGTCCATGCCAAACCGACAGACATACCCGGACGGTCGGCTTTTTTTATTTCCCCTTCGGGGAAAATCGGTTTGCCCAAATGCGCCTCTATTACTTTTTTATCGATGTTAAACTTTAGCTCAGGCTCATCTTTAGGGCTTTCGTTTTTTTCATCCGTCTCGACAATTACCTTGGCAAGCTTACGGTGGATCTTGTCCAGGTTTTTTTCAAAGTTCCTGACCCCCGCTTCACGGGCATAGCCGTTGGCAATATGCAAAAAGCTTTCCTGGGTGTACTTTACCTGGGCTTTTTTAAGGCCGTTTTTTTCAAGACTCTTGGGCAGAAGATAACGCTTTGCAATCTCAAGTTTTTCCGTATCGATATAACCCGGCAGCTCAATGATTTCCATGCGGTCTATAAGCGGCCCGGGTATAGTGTCCAGAGTATTTGCGGTAACAATAAAAAATATGTGTGAAATATCATAGGGCAGATCAAGATAATGATCCCTAAAGCTTGAATTTTGCTCCGGGTCAAGCACTTCCAAAAGGGCGCTGGCGGGATCGCCCTGATAACTCTGGCCCATTTTGTCAATCTCGTCGATCATGAACACGGGATCTTTGGCCTTTACAATTTTAAGCCCCTGGATAATCTTGCCCGGCATAGCGCCGATATACGTACGGCGATGGCCCTTTATTTCCGCCTCGTCCCTCATACCGCCTACAGAAAACCGGAAAAACTGCTTTCCCAGCGCCCTTGCTATGGACCTGCCGAGGGAAGTTTTGCCGACCCCGGGCGGCCCTACCAGGCAGACTATGGAACCCTTAGTATCCATGCGCAGTTTCCGCACCGCAAGATATTCAACAATCCTGGCCTTTACATCTTTTAACCCGTAGTGATCCGCCTCAAGGATTTCCTGGGCCTTTTTTAGATCCAGATTTTCCGGCTCCGGATCGAGCCAGGGAAGGCTTGAAATAACATCCAGATAATTCCGGGTAACAATAAATTCCCCGGAATTCGGATCCATAAGGGAAAACTTTTCAAGCTCCTGCTCCACCGCTTCTTTAATCTCGCCCTCGAATTTAAAGACATCGAGCTTTTCCTTAAAGCGCTGGTATTCGGAACTTTTGGCATCCGTTGTCATGCCAAGCTCACCCTTAATGGCTTTTAACTCTTCTTTTAGGAAATAATCCCGCTGGGATTTTTCGATCTTTTCGTTTATCTCTTTCTGGATCTTTTTTTGAATCCGCAAAAGCTCCTGTTCTTTTTTTATAAATATCAACACCTGTTCCATGCGCTTTCGCACATTAAGAATTTCCAGAATCTTCTGCTGTTCCATTTTATCTATATTGAGAATGCTGGCAATAAAGTCGGCTATCTTCCCGGGATGATCGATATTGATCATATTAAGCCGCATCTCTTCCGAAAAGAGGGGATTGTTTTCGGAAATTTGCTTCATCTCGCTGATAAGGGCCCGGGTTAGGGCTTTTACTTCCGAAGTATTGTCTTCCTCGTCGTCAAGGTACTCAACCGCGGCAACAATGGGGTTTGTGTCGTGCAGGGCCTTTTTGATTCTAAAACGCTTAAGGGTAGAAATAAAGATATTTACCCCGCCGTCGGGAAGGTTTATTTTTTTGACAATTTTTGCGGCAGTCCCCACTTTGCACAAATCCCCCAAAGCGGCAGCGTCGGTTTCATTTTGCAGCATTACAAGACCGATAATACCGTCTCCGGCAACCGCGTCATCTACAACCTTAACATCCGGAGGGTTCCCTATCATTATGGGAGTAAAAATCCCCGGAAAAATCGGGCGCCCGGTAAGGGCAACCAGGGGCATCTTGTTCGGCAATATTTGATCGATGGGTACAACATTCTGTTCGGGCATACGCTATCCTTTTAAATTTATTACTATAATATACACAAAAACAAGAAAAATGTGAAGAAGAAAATTAAAAAAAAGAGGACGGCAGCCCGGCTTGCGGGCCGCGCTTTGGCATACTTTTATACAAAGCGCATAATTTCTTCCAGCGGCCTGCGGACTTTAGGGCGGACCGCGGGATCGGCGGGGTAGCCTACCGCTATTAACGCGCCAAATTGTTTTTCAATAGGGATGCCCAAAGCTTTGCAAATTCCTTCCCGGTCAAAGATGCCGATTATACAGGTTCCCAGGCCCAGGCTTTCGGCCTCAAGGCAGACCTGCACGGTGGCAGCCCCCAGGTCGCCTTTTGCAAAATACTGGCTGTCGATTATGCGGCGGATGGAGGGCATTAAAACCGCATGTTCTTCCAGCACGACAATAAAAGCCCGCGCGTTTGAAAGAAAAGGGTTCATGTTATTCTGCTGGCCGCATCTTGCCACTTCGGCAACAACGGCAGGCGTCTCCGCCACGACAAAACTCCAGGGCTGGGAATTACACCCTGACGGCGCGTAACGCCCGGCATCCACGCATTTTACCAATTTTTCGTGTTCCACGGGTTTATCCGAAAAATCCCGGCAGCTTTGGCGGCGCAGGCACAGATCCAAAAAATCCACATATTCAGGCATAGGAGCCTCCTTCTTTGGCTTAGCGTACCATAAAACCAAAGCCCGGTAAATACGCATAATATCGCACGGCACGAGGGTCTTATTATGAAGAAGGGCGCCCGCCCCCGGCCGGCCCGGGTTCCCCGGGGGAAAGCCAAACGCCCCGTTAAGACGGCTCAAAATCGTTTCAAGAGTTGAGCGCCTAAACTCATGAATTGAATGGTTAAACTCAAGAGTTGAATGGTTAAACTCAAGAGTTGAACGGATAAACTCATGAGTTAAACGGCTCCGCTCATGAGATGAACGGCTCCGCTCATGAGATGAACGGCTCCGCTCATGAGTTAAATGGCTCCGCTCATGAGCGGAATGGCTCCGCTCATGAGATGAACGGCTCCGCTCAT
>JAIRLQ010000140.1 GCA_031259345.1 Treponema sp. | reverse complement strand
TCGGTTACTTTGCGGACAGACCTTGCATTTGCTCCCGTTTTGTACCAAAACGGTGCGCAAAATGCCTTTTTTAAGGAAGTCTGTCCATAATGTGTCTACATTATGGACAGACTCTAATTCAGTACGACTTTATACCCAAAAACTTCCTGAAACAAGCCCGCTTTATGATCAAGCCCGATGCGCTCCAGTGAAAGATCCCGGCTCCCGGAACTGCGAATCACCAGAGTGTCGCTTCGTTTCTCTACTTCGATGTCCCGAATCTGCCGTGAATGCCCCCGGTCAAGGGCATCGGCGACCCGCAAGAGGGCGGTCATTTTAAGCACCAGCACGCGGTCTTCCCGCTGCAACGCAATGTAATCAATATCCTGCTGGGAAGGCGGGTCGCCCCGGTGGTAACGAATCACATTGGCAATAATGTTAAGCTCGTCGTGGTGAAGCCCAAAGATTTCCGAATTGGCGACAATGTACTGGCCGTGAAGATGATGGCCCGACGCGCGTATGAACATTCCCACATCGTGGAGCAGGGCGGCGGCTTCAAGCATCATCCTTTCCCGGCGCTCCATGCCGTGTTCCTTTGCAAGGGCGTCAAAAAGAATCATGCAAAGCCGCGCCACCTGGCGGCTGTGGGCTTCATCAAAATGATACTTCCGTCCCAGGCTGCATGCCGACGCGGTAATTTGGGAAAAAAATTCTTCCTGCATTAAAGGGTCAACACCCTGGGCAAGATCTATAAGCAGCCCTTCACGAATCGAAACCTGGGGCACCACAAGCTGGGCGGCACCTGTCCTTTCAAGAAGGAATTTATAAATCAGTATGCCGGGAACAAGCCCCTCGGCTTCGGCATAGCTGATTTGCAATTTTTCTATACATTCCTCAACAGTATAATTTTGAATGCTCTCGGCAAATGCAATAAAATCTTCCCGGTTAATAACGCGGCAGTTTTCGTTCAGTTCCCTCCCGCAGACAGCGGCAGCTATTCGAGCGTCTGAACCTGCCACTACAAAAAGCCGCACATAGGCAAGGTCCAGTTCGTCGCTTAAAAATTCAGATGTGTTTCTAAGGTTTTCGTTAAGATAACGTTCCCGCGAAGACGGCGACGCAAAAGAAGAGGAATGTCCGATAAGCAAAGTTCCCAGGCGAAGGCTGTGAGCCGCCACCATTTGTCCCCGGCGAAGAAGCATAATTTCCGTTGAACCGCCGCCTGTTTCGAGTATCATGGAATTGGCGCGCCAGAAAAGGGGAATATCATTTTTAAGGGCAAAGCGCACCGCCAGGTACATAAGGCGGTTTTCTTCGATGCCTTCGACTACGGAAAGGGTAAAGCCTGTTTCCTGCCGTACCCGGTCGGCAAAAAGGTCGCGGTTCCGGGCCGCCCTTAAAGCGCTGGTTGCAATGACATGTACGTCTTTGTCGGAAAGCCCCCAGCCTTTAAGGCATTCCCTAAAATTCCTTAGCACCGAAAGGCACTCCATAAAAGATTCACGGGAAACTTGCCCGGAAGTAAACACATCACGCCCCAGGGCCACGGGTTTCCCGGCGCGGTCAAGAATCTTCCACTGGCCGGAAGGAGAAATCTCTGCAACTAAAAGCCTGATTCCGGTGGAGCCTATTTCCACTACCGCAGCCAGGCGCGGCTCTACATCCATATCTTTATAGCTTGTCTATCAGCATCGAACATTTACCCGAGGGGATAGGCAAGGTCTTTTTCTTTTTACCCAAAATATTAATAGTAAAATAATAAAGCTTTTCGCTTTCCATGTGAATTTCCCAACCCCTGCCGGATTTATTTGACAAAATGGTAATCATGTTCTTTTTAAGAGAAAGATTTTCCACGCCCATAATTTCCAGGTTTGGGATAATCCAGTCTACCGTTTTACGGGGGAGGGAAATAAAAAGCCCGACAATGTTTTCTATGGTCAGGCAAATGGTAGAAAGCGCCGCATAAGTTAGATACTGCCGGCGCGGAAACTCGCTTTTGCCGGGCCACACGGCGGGCCCCTCTTTTTTGGGGAGATAGGCCTCCCACAGGTAACCCTTGTGGTGGTTACCGTCGGGGCTCATGGAATCCAGCATAAGGTAAAGATGCCTGATGGCGCACTCCCTGGCCAGTTCCCACCTTTGATAGCGTTCAAGGCCCTTGATGACCATAAAGGTGAGGTGGGGAAACACAGAACCCCTATAACCGCCCCCCCCTTCGTCAAAAGATCTTTCCGAAGCCGAAACTGTCGGGAAGGGGTGCAGGGTTCCAAAAAAAACGGGGTCCTGCAATTTGGAGATAATGCGCTCCGCCTTGTCATCGTTGGGAATCTCGGCCAAAAGGGGCCAATATCCGGCTATGGTTTTTATGGGCAGGCGTTTTTCGTTTTTGTCGATGTCGTGATAAAAGCCATCGGCGGCGTCCCACATAAGGGAATTAATCCTGGTTTTAAGGGAAAAATACTGTTTTTTATAGTGAAAACTGGCTTCTTTATCGTTAAGAATATCCGCCAGGGCGGACATGTAAAGGACATTTACCGCCATCATGCTGTTAAAATCCAAAGGATAGGCGGCTTTCTCCCGTGGGGAATTAGGCATGCCCCCCGCGGAAATGGGAACCCTATAAAGGCCGTTGGGCTGCTTAAAAACCGAAGCTATCCATTCCATGTATCTGTGCAGCGCCGGGAGTACATCTTTTATTCGCTTTTTGTTAGCCGATTTATGATACAAGTTGAATTCCGCCCAGGCAAAAAGGGGCAGGCCCAAACCTTCGGGGTTGTCCTCATCCGTCACCACCGGAAGGCCGGTTTCGATATTGTAGGCCGAGCGGATTGCGCCGTTTGGCTCCTGCCGCTGATAAAAAACATCCAGTGTAGGATATGCCTGATATATCCTGTTGGAATAAACCAGAAAAAATGAGGAAAAAATGGCGTCAGCTTGCTGAATTATTGGGCTCCCGGGATAGGAAAAAAATTTCCCTTCGATTATGCTTTTTTCACTGCCGGTATTCCAATAGTCCTGAATCCACGCCCAGGTTTTATCGTAGATATCAACAAAATCCTGGTCATAAAAATGGATCTTGGGGAAATCTCGTTTAGTCAACAGTGTACTCCTTAGTATTTTTCCGGTAATCAGAAGAGAGTTGCCACCCTCTGGAACTGCTGTCACCCGGGAACTTCTATTTTTAATTTGGAACAAACTCATTTTTCATTATAAAACCTTTTACATTACTTCATTTTAATACAAAAGTCAAACAAATTCTTTAGTTTAACTAAAAAAAGCATGAGATTACTATTAAACAACTTAAAATTGAAGAAAATCCGGGCCTAAAACTTTTTTGCGGCCGCAAAATCGGCTTCCGCTTTTTTAAAGTCCCCTTTGTTCTGCCAGGCCAGGGCCCGTTCCGTGTAAGCCGTGGCATTTTGGGGCTCAAGACGTATTACCTGACCAAAATCAAAAGCGGCATTGTCCCATTCTTCAAGCTCTGCCCAGGCACAGCCCCGGTTAAAAAAAGCATCGGCATAGTTTTTACGGTATTTAATGGCGTTTGTGTAATCCGCCACCGCTTTCCGGTGATCCCCCAGGGCGCTGTAAAGATAACCCCGGTAATTGTAGACTTCGGCATAGTCCTTTTGAAGGGACAGGGCCTTTGAATAATCTGCTATAGCTTTTTCAATTTCGCCCATTTTGCGGTACCCATTGCCCCGGGACACATGGGCGGTAATATTATCGTCCTTTAGGGAGATGGAAGCGCTGTACTCCGCGACAGCTTTGGGATAATCGCCTTTTTTGTAAAAATCTTCGCCTGCCAAAAATGAAATACGCCAGGCGGGAACTTCCATGGCTTTTAGCGCGTCCGGGTTATGGGTTTTATAATTGCCGGGATTTAGTTCCGAAATATGCACCCCAAAAGCCGGGAGTTTTGAAAAATCACCTTCCAGCAAATCCGGGGTATAGTTAAAAATGACCCATTGGGACGCGCCGGGGCTGAGCAGGGCGGGTTTTGTTTCCCTGTGGCCGTTGCGGTACGTCATTGTTACGGCATACCTGCCTGGGGGAAGCTTTTTCCGCAACGTTTCGCCAAAGCCAAGCACCGACGGCGCTTCCCCCGAGCCGTCAATGTAGACAAGGCCCGAAAACATGGTCTGCATTTTGATTTCACCAAAACCCGCATACAGGTCCAGGATGGGAAAATCGCCGCCCAGGCGCACAAGCCGCTTTCGGGGCTCCGGGCTGCCGCCGGCAGCAAAGCTGTCGTTAGCTGCTCCGCTGTCGCTGCTTTGCAAAAAAGCAATAAACGAAGCGGCGCTTAAAAGCTGCCCTCCATTACCAGGCTCTTCGCTGCCGTCGGCTGCCTTGCTGCCGCCGGCAGCAAAGCTGCCGTTGGGGAACAGCGCAGCGTTTTCTTCACCGCTGTCCGGGCCGGCAGCTTCGCGGCCGTTAGCTGTTACGGCCAGGGCTGCCGTGCTTCCCAGTCTTTCCTCAAGACGCACGAAGGCTGTATTGTTTTCCGCCGCGTCAAAATCCGAACCGTTTATGACAAGAAGAATACGGCGGGCTTTTATTCCCGCCAGATATTCCAAAAAATCACATTTGCCCGGAATTATATGAGGCTGTTCCAAAACTTCAGCTTTTGGGGAGACAAGATTTGCTTGTCCGGATTCCTTATTGTCAGTAAAAAAATAATAATCCCCTTTAGAATCAATGCCCGCAGGCCGGACGAAATAAACAAAAACATCATCTTCCGATATTCCGGCGGCAATGCCTGGCGGGCCAAGGCCTGCCGGATTATCGTAGAAAACAGTTTTTGAATAGAGACGGCCTTCGCCCTGGGCGGACAAGAGGCCTGTCAGCGTGGCGGAAAGAGCGCCTTCCCCGCGGACTATATGAAGGACAGGCTTTGCGGCGCCCGGCAGATTTGCGGCAGCAGGCAGATTTGCGGCGTCCGGTAACTCCGCGGCGCCCGGCGGCTCATGTATCCAAAGACGCTCCGATTCGACGCTAATGTCTTTGTTAAAAGCGCTGATTCCGATTGGCGCGGCATCCGCCGGCCCCGGCTCCGGGGAAAATGTGAACGACAGTTCGTAACAGGTTTTTCCCTTTTCCTGGTAAGTTTTATTTGCCATTTCGGCAATGTCGTAAAAGCAAAAGGGAAAAGCCTGGCCCTGCTTTCCGCCGCGAAACACAAGCAGCTTCCCGACGCCGCCGCCCGAATCAGCCGCTTTTACCACAGCCTCCATAAGGCTGCCGGAAATACGCCGCAGTTCCAGCAAGCTTAAGCGGGGCGGCGCTTTATCCGGGCGCAGCAAAGTAAAAAGGTCTTCCCCGCCGGGCGCTTGGCTGCCGCCGGCCGCTTCGTCCCGTCTCAATTTTTCTACCATGTCGGGCCTGTGAAGAGACTCCGCAAACTGCTGTAACGAATAGCTTTCTTTTTTTGTCTTTACCGTTACAAAGGCTTCCGCGCCCGGGGGACCGTCGTAAAAACCGCCGGGGGTAAAAACAATATCTTCTCCGCCGGGACCGCTGATTATTTCAAAAGATAAAGGCCTGTTTCCGGAACATGAAAAAAATAACAAAGAAACCAGGACAAGCGGAAATAACTTCATTTTTTAATAAAATATCCTGATATGCTCCAGGCTTGTCCGGTGCTTCATCTTAACAAGCAGGGTTTGTTCAGAAGAAACATAAGCCCAGCCCGACGAATCGTAACGCTCAAATTGGGGATCCATGCGAAAATCTATTCCATAAAGCTGAAGCTTGGTAAAAGGCTTTATTCCCCGGATAATCATATAATGGGTATCCCCGGAAGGGAAGGAAACGGAAATATCCAGGGCATTGTTTTCCTGCGAAGCGCTTAGTTCGGCCGCACAGGTCCATGTCCAGATACTGTTGACGCTTGCGCCTATGGTTAAAGTCTTGGGAGCATACTTTCCCGGACGAAGGACACGGTAAAGCCTTGCGGCGCTTAAGCGGGGGCTGCTTTCGTCGGACGTAATTTCGCCTGTTTCGTCCAGGTTAAAAAATGCCCGGACCGAGCCTGAATTGTCCGCCGGTGAAAAAGACGAAAGGATAAGCGAACGGGCTACGGCAGCCCAGGAATCATCCTCCGCGGATTCAGCCCAGAGAAGCAGCGCCCTTCCCAAACGAAGGTTGAATTCCGTATCACAGCGGCCTCCAAAAAGCACAAAAACCTTTTCGCTATCCGCAGTTTTGCCCAATGCCCCGGATATGACATGCCGGGCCTGATCAAGCATCCGTTCAAAGGGATTTTCCATCAAAGGCCTGGAGGCTTTCCAATCCATGTAAGCTTCCAGAATTCCGGCAGTCAGATCCAGGGGAAGGGCTTTGGGATCCATGGAACGAATTATCTCCGCCGCATCATCCAAAAAGTTGCCAAGCCCCCGTACCGCGAAAAATTCGATAACATGGGACTCTTTTAAAAAATCAGCGTTTTTATAATTAATAATCCGGGAAAGCCGCGCCAGGGCTTCCCTGTCCGACGCGCTTAAAGCGCGCTGCGCTTCTCCAAGACCGCCAAGGTAAACCGCCGACAGATAACCCCGGCTGTTTCCGTTTAAAAACCTCTGGGGCACCGCAGCCACTGCCGCCTTGTAAGTGCCCCGGTTAAGCGCCTCCCCGGCAAAGGCCGCTACCATGTCTTCGTCTATACCGGATGCGGATGCGGAAACCGTCCGGTTCCAAAAAGAAAAATTTTGATCCAGCCATCTTCCCAAAGCGGCCTCATAGGCAGCCTTTGTCCGGGCTTCGGAAATAACAAAATCATCCGGACTAAAGGATCGCTCTTCCGGAATTACTCCGTAACTTAGATCAGCGCCGCCCGCTTTAAGAAAAAGAACCCTGCGGGCGCTGTCCTTGAGAGACCTGCCAAAACTGTAATTCATTCCGTCGGAGATGATGATAAACTGCCCATCCCCGGTATCCCGCATACTGGTTTTCCGCTGGGGTTTAAAAGGCAGTTCAAGCTCCGAAACCCCTTCGGTAAAATCGCAGGAAATCCGCAGTTCCTGGGCGCCGCTTGAATACCGGGTGTTAAAACGCAAAACCGTTCCGCCGGGCAGGGTAAAAAGGACGGACTCCCCGGAAATTATCATTGATTCGGGCAGCACGCTCCCGCTTGTCCCGTCGTCCATAACAAGCAGCATGGCGCTGTCTTCTTCCTCTGTCCCAACGCGGAATTCCATGCCGCCAAAAAAGACGGAAGCATCCCCGGACAGAGGGTATTGATTGGGTTCCATCGTGTTCGCGGCGCTTTTTCCGGGGGCATTTTGGGACGCGCCTTCATTCTGCAGTTTATACTGCCCGCTAACCACAATAGTGCCGATCCGCCGGGTAAAGCCCCCCTGTCTGGCAAATTGAACCATCACCAGGAGAGAAAACACCGCTCCGTACAATAGAAGAATAAAAAAAATACGCACAAAAACCGGTTTCTTCATCAATTGGAACTTTCCTTTTACCGAATTATTGTATACTATCTAAGCCCATGATTACCAGTTCACCAGGGCCGTTTTTGCCGATAGTAATACTATGATGAATAAAGTTCGCTTTTCTGCAATTTTTGCCGCCCTTACCCTGTTGTTTTTAACCATCAGCCCCGTTCATGGAGCTGAAACCGCACCCCAAACCGAAACCAGACCCACTCCGGTTATTATAGAAGAAATTTCACGCCTGCTTTCTGAATTCAAATACAGTGACGCAATTGCCCTTTTTGATACAATCAACCCCGTTGACGCCGCCGAGCCCGGCATCAAACTCCTTAAAGCCTCGGTTCTGAATTCTGCCGGTAAAATAAACGAAGCCCGGAGCATAGCCGAGGGGGTTTCAAAGGCGGAACCAAACGACCTGGACGCCCTTTTTGTGCTTTCCGCCATCGAAGCCGCGGCGGGCAGAACCAGACAGCAGAAAACCCTTTTGGAACGCATCATCAAGATTGATCCAAAAAACACAGGGGCCCTGACGGATTTGGGAAATATCTCCCTTGAAGCCGGGCAATACCAAAACGCGGCAAAATATTTTGACGAAGTATTGGCGCTTCTTCCCCAAAACCTCGAAGCCCTTTTGGGCAGGGCAAAAGTTTACCGCTACCAGAACAACCCCAAAGGGGCGGAAGAACTTTACAACAAGGCGATAAGCATATTTCCCAACGAAGCCATAGTCTGGCATAACCGGGCAAGGCTTTACCGGGGCACGGGCTTTCCCAAAGAAGCCCTCGCGGATCTGGACAAGGCAAGAACCCTTGATCCCAACGATTACTGGATCGCCATCGACAGGGGAAATGTGCTTTTGGACATGAACCAAAAAGCCGAGGCCCTTACCAATTACAAGCGGGCAATAGAAATCGATCCGGATGTTTTTTTGGCTTATGTCTACTCCGCGGGTATAAAAGACGACCTGGGCGATATTGACGGCGCGGGCGCGGACTATGAAATATTGGCGCGGCTCAAGCCCGATTACCCCTATGCCTTTGAAGGCCTGGGAATGCACAAGATGCGGGACGGCCAGTACGAAGCGGCGAAAAACGCGTTTCAGGAAACCTACCGCCTGCTCCCGGAAGAATGGTGCTATGCCCTTCTCGCGGCTGTCAACTGGATGAAACTTTCAAATACAAACGGCATCCGCCCGTTTTTGAATCAGGTTATGAACAAACAAAAACGCGACAGCATGGAATATTTTTTGTGCCGCCTTTATTATGATCTTTCCGGCAAAGTCTATTCAGGCGAAAGCGATATGGTCAGCAAGGCGGATCTGGAAAAAAACGAACTTACCAAAGCGCGCCTGATTTTTTATCTTGCCAATTATTTTGATATTAAAGGAAACACAACCATTGCCGACAAATACTTCCTTCAATTTAAAGAGATGGATCAAAGGGGCATCCCCGAATGGCGGCTTAATGAATGGCTTTTGGAAACCCGGGGCATAATGCCCTATTAAGGATCTTACATGAACAGTACTAAAATGACATTACAACTCGCAGGCCGTGAAATAATACTCATCGGCACGGCCCATGTCTCCCAGGAAAGCATCAACGAAGTACGGGAAGCGATTAAAAGCGAACAACCCGATCAGGTCTGCGTCGAGCTGGACGCGGGCCGCTACGCTTCGATGATTGAAGAGGACAACTGGGAAAAACTCAACATGGTCAAAGTATTTAGAGAAGGCAAAGGCTTTTTGCTGATGGCGAATCTGGTACTGTCGGGCTTTCAGCGCCGCATGGGCGAAAGCCTTGGGGTAAAGCCCGGTGAAGAGATGAAAGCCGCCCTTGAAACAGCCGCCGCTCTGGACATTCCCCACAGCCTGTGCGACAGGGAAATACAAATCACCCTGCGCCGCGCCTGGAGCCGCTGCGGGCTGTGGAGCAAGACCAAACTTTTGGCGTCCCTTGTCTCAAGCGCCTTAAGCACGGAAAAACTTTCTTCCGAAGAAATTGAAAACCTGAAAGCAGGCAGCGAGCTTGACGGCATGATGGACGAACTTTCTTCATTCCTGCCCAAAGTAAAAGAAACCCTTATTGACGAGCGGGATAAGTACCTTGCCGCAAAAATATGGACATCGGGGCCTGGGGCGGTGCAGGGAACCGAAACAACAGCCGGGGGGTTTAGGCAGCTTGCGGTTATAGGCGCCGGACACATGAAGGGCATTAAAGCCCACCTGGAAGGCCTTGCGTCAGGCAGCGAAAGCGCCGACCTCTCGGCGCTGGAAACCCTGCCGCCTGCGGGCTTCCTTTCACGGGCAGCGGGCTGGCTGTTCCCCCTGGCTATCGCGGCCCTTCTCGTTCTGGGCTTTTTTAAAGCCGGGGCGGGGGTCAGCCTTGAAATGCTTATACGCTGGGTTTTGTGGAACGGTTCCCTTGCCGCTTTAGGCTCGCTTATTGCCCTGGGCCACCCCCTTTCCATACTGGTTTCTTTTATAGGCGCCCCTGTAGCTACCATCAACCCCTTTATCGGCGTCGGCATTTTTTCGGGAGTTACCGAAGCGCTTATGCGGAAGCCCAGGGTAAAAGACGCCCAGGACATAGCCGCAGATGTAGGCAGCCTTAAAGGGATATACCGCAACCGCATTACCCGCGCCCTCCTGGTGTTTTTCCTTTCTTCCATCGGCGGTATGATCGGCAATTTTATTTCCATACCGTCGCTGGCGGCCCTTTTAACCAATTAGCGCACGGGCCCCCGCCGCTAGGCAAGCGCATTTACTCCGTAATACAAACAGGGCGCCCGGGCGCATCCCCGGCTGGGTGCTAGATGGACGAAACTCCTCACGCGCTGCGCGCCAATTTTTGTTTTACG
>JAIRLQ010000100.1 GCA_031259345.1 Treponema sp. | reverse complement strand
TCGACGATTTTGAAGGGGCTGGAGAGGTAGGTGGTTTTCAGGGATTCCCGCGTCCAGGCATGGGCCTTGGGTAACCGGCCGTAGAGCCACAGCCAGCCGGAGGCGACATCGGTAACGGTGCGGGTGCGGTTAAATTCCCCTGAATTGGAGTTGCCACAATGGCGGACCGTGTCTGTCTGGCAGAATCCGGGGGTATTGCGCTCCTTATCGGTGTACCGGGTCCGGACGGGGATTTTTTAAGGAGGGCGGCGGCCGCGCTTGTGGTTCCGGATATGCCGTGCAGCCGCATGAGGTGTTCTTGGCGGGTTTGAGGAGGCGGTCTATCTGCCGTTCGGATATGGCCAGCAGTTGGGCGTGTATTGCAGGGGTGATGTGGAAGTTCGGCGTGCGGCTTGAGCAGAGGAAGTCAATGGTCTGCCTGATGAGTTCTGCCAGATAGGAACCGCACGTATACCAGTAAAAGCGCCAGATGGTTTGGATGCGGGCGATGGTTTCCCTGGTGTAGACAGGTTTGCACAGTTGGTTTTTCGGTTTCGGCTTTTTTTCCGCTTTAAGAACGACGGTTTTTCCGTTTAAGACAAGCGTTGCGGTTTTGGCGGGAGGCGCTGACAGGAGCCGGATGGCGTACTGCCGGTTATATCCGGTGATCCGGAGGTACTGGTCCGGTATCAAGCTCTTTTCTTTCTTGTCTGCCTTGTGGTACTCCCCTCTGGTTTCCCCCGTTACCGCTTTTCGTTCGTTCATGGGTAACCCCATTTTGACCTCCGGTTTCTACCGGAAGTATCCGGATTTGGGGTACATTTTCATAATGTCTCAACCCCTTCTTTTCAGTTACTTTTTCGATGTTGCACCGCGTATGCTTGACATAATCAATAATACAGGGTATAGTTCAATCATTCTGCGGGGGTGTAGCTCAGTTGGCTAGAGCGTGTGAATGGCATTCACAAGGTCAGGGGTTCAATTCCCCTCACCTCCAGGACTATTTTTAGTAAAACTTGGTTGTTTTCTGTAAAGAACCAGTACATTCTTGACAGAGAGCGGTAAAATCTTTATAACATAAATAGATCTCTAGGGTGAATCTTATAGAGTATGGGACAAAATACGTTATTTCAGGGAACAATAGACCCGGAAGTTGCCAATTTGCTTGGAGCGGATGGATCGTTTGGGACTTCGGCTCAATCTTTACCCCCTGATTTTGCCGATGTTTTTAACGAAGACATCGATGAGGTAAAAAATTCTGAAGATGAGGTCAATCTTCAAGAAAAGGCGTTTCCTGCGGTTACCAAACGTCTTGAAACCACCCCCCATAACCGGTTCAACGATCCTAATTATTATAAAATAGCCCTTTCGGGAGAAGGGGATATTGCCCAGCGGGTGCATACGATTCTTCAAAAGTATATCAATAGCAAAGATCCCAAGGACCGGAGTGTGTTCCGCCAGCAATTTGCCACGGTATATTGGGATTTTCTTGCCTGTGTAGCCCGTAAAGCATCGGGGAACCTGCCGGATCCAAAAAAATATCTGCTCCGGTTTGGCATTCTCCATCCGACCTTTCTAGGCGTCAATGACCGGGCCCTTTTTTCCAAAATAGTGGTGGATAACGAGCTTTCAGTGCCGGTTTATTATCTTGATGAATGGTTTAAGGCGGTTGGGATAGGGGAAGTCCGGAATTCCGCCACCGATGAGATCAGGATTGCCAAAAACAATTCTCAGATCAAGTTGCAACAGTTGCTGGATAAGGCTGTGGGAAAGCGGGACGGCGCCAAAGCGTTGCTTAAAACGAAAGAAGACGAGCGGAATAGTATTGAAAAATTCTTCAAAGAGCGGGTTGATACTATTACCGAACATTTTCCCATTGACAATTTACCCGGCATTAATGCCTGCTACACCGAGGCCCAAAAACGGGCTTTTTCTGAACTTCACGAGTCGATCAAGCAGCTTCTCAAGACGGACCGGGATATGGACATCTTCCTGCGGGATCTTTACGAAGCTGAAGAGGATGTAAAAACCCTGCAGGACAAGGCTGAACAGACCGGGGACGCCGCTACGGTAGATGTCCGGGCGGTGGATACCGAATTTGAGACTGTCCGGCAAATGGCCAAAATGACCATTGGCCGGCAGGGGAATCATTTTCCCATATTGACCGGTGAATATTTTCATTCCGCCCCCAATGATGTCGGGTTTAGGGAAAATGTGCTTTCGGTATTAACCTGGATTGAAAGTGTTGATCCGGAGGCGTTCTGTAGGTCCTACAAAAACCGGCTGAATCGTATTGTTCCCTATGTGGTACTGCTGCCGACCTATGGTGATATTGGTGTATGTTGGGAACCCTTTGAGCGAATAAACCGGGCAACCAGCCGTGGCCGGGTTGCCCTGCCTATGTACTCGAAAAACCTGATCATCGCCAGCCTGGCCGCGGTAGCGGATCTTCGCTGGCAGGTGGCCAAGGAAAAGGCCTCCTACTACTGGATGGAAGAGGGGCTTACGGGAAACTATTACCAATGGTTTACCTCAAAAAAACTAAAGGGAGATCTCAAGGAATATTTTATTCAGGACTATATTGTCTGGATGACCAAGGAAAGCGAGGGCATCCAGAAGCTTGAAAAGGAAGTTCGGGGGATCTTTTGGCGTTATATGCCCTTTTCCCAGCCCACCAAAGAAAAACTCAAAGGTCGCAGTTACGTGTACCAGGATCTTTACCAGCGGGATCTTAACCGCGCCATGTCCGACGGTTATTGAGACAGGCTCTCCTAATCCCTCCTGGGGCCGGATCTTCTGGGGCCGAATATGGGGTCAAAGTGTTTTTCCACATTTATCCTTTTTAATAGTTGTTTTAACACGATACGGTAGACGACAAAGGACAGGGCGATTGCGCCGATAAAGATGACGGGGAAACTCCAGGTGACCGCGGATTCCGGCAGTCTAGGCACCAGAATGCGGGCAAAGAGGATAAACAACACCACAAAACTGATGATGGCGACGAGGATATTAAATATCGTTGCCCCCAGGATAAACCACAGGGTATTGGTTTTTTTACTC
>JAIRLQ010000523.1 GCA_031259345.1 Treponema sp. | reverse complement strand
CGTTCACCGCCTCCATGGCCATTTGGAAATGACAGTCATTAGGGGTGCAGATATCCACCGCCTCCACGTTCTCCGAGGCAATAAGATCGCGGTAATCGGTAAAACGCATGGAACCGCCGATCTGGTAAAGATCCCCGACGCGGTTCAGTTTTTCCCGGTCAATATCGCAAAGCGCGGTAAGCTCAAAATCTTTACACTTCGCTATGCCGGGCAGGTGAACGCCCCCCGCAATTCCGCCAAGCCCGATAACCCCGATTTTAATTCCCGGCATAACGCTGCACCCCTTTAACCTGTAATTCTCACGGCGGGCCCTTGGCCGCCAAGGTCAGCCCTTAAGCGCGCCATTGGTAAGCCCCGCAATAATATAACGCTGCATAAACGAATACAATACGATAATCGGCAGCAAAGCGAGCAGGAAGGCCGCAAAGGCCAGGTTCGACTCAAAAGAATACTGGTTTTTGAAATTAAACATAAAGAGGGGCATGGTCCAAAAAGTGTTGGATTTATTTAACACCAAAAGGGGGAGAAGAAAATCGTTCCATACCCACAGGGCGTTAAGAATAACAATGGTGGCGGTCATGGGCATGATGAGAGGATAGACGATCCTAAAAAAGGTCTGGGGCACGCTGCAGCCGTCCATAAACGAGGATTCCTCCAGTTCCAGGGGGATGGATTTTATATACCCGGTATAAAGAAACACCGACTGGGTTAAGGCCAGAGCCAGGTAACAGATGATAAGCCCCGTGTGACTCATAAGGTTAATTTTCTGCATCACCAGGGTCAGGGGAACCATGATCACCTGGAAGGGGACAAATATGGCCAGGAGGAAGTAAAAGTAAAAAACCTTATACAGCCTGGACTGATCCATATTCCTGGCAATCGAATAGGAAACCATGGGGGTAAAAACGGCGATCAGGGAAACCGAAACCACGGTAACGAACAGGGAATTCCGCACGTAGAGCAGGAATTTTGACCGGGTCAGGATGTACTGTATATTCCCCAGGTAAAAAGAACCGGGGGGCAGAAAAAAATTCCTGGCAATCTCGCCGGGAGTCTTCAAGGCGGTAATTACGGTCAGGTAAATGGGGAAAATTATCGCCAGGGCCCCGAGGCTGAGAAATAAATACGCGGACGCCCTTCCGGGCTTAAGTCTGGCGCTCACCGTTCACCCACCTCCTTCTTGCCAAGAACCGAAAACTGCAGGGAAGAAACCAGGGCGATGATCAAAAACAGCACCACCGACTGGGCAACCCCAAAACTGTACTTATTCTCCACAAAGGCATTCCGGTATATCAACAGGCTTATCGATTCGGTGGCCCGGCCAGGGCCGCCGTCGGTCATGGCCCGGACCAGGTCAAAAAGGGTGATCCCCCCCTTCATGGAGAGGACCAGCACCACGTTAATAATGGGAATGAGAAAGGGCAGGGTAATGGACTTGAACTTATGGTAACTCCGGGCCCCGTCAATAGTCGCCGCCTCATAAAGCTCATTGGGGATGACCTGGAGGCCGGCGATAAACAGAACCGTGGGAATTGCCAGGCCCTGCCAAAGATTCACCGTGAGGATGCCGAACTGGGCAAGCCTGCCGTCCGACAGAATATTTGCCTTGAGAAACTCGATATTCAGGGCTTCGCCGATTCTGGGACCCACCCGGTAGAGAATCTCGTTCCACATGAGTCCTATAACCACCGGCGAAAGAACGGCGGGGAAAAAGAAGATGGTCCGGTAAAAGGTCCGCGCCTTGATCTTGGAATTCAGCATCAAGGCTACGGCCATGGACAGGACCAGGGTGCCGGCAACCAGCATCACGGTATAACGCAGGGTAAAGAAGACCGAATTCCGCATCCTGCTGTCGCTGAACATTTTTATGTAATTTTCTATCCCCACCACCTTATAAGTCCGGGCCAGGCCGTTCCAGTTGGTGATGGAGTAAAAAAGCCCGATAAAAATCGGGGTAATCACAAAAAATGTGTATAACAGAAGGGCGGGAATAACAAAGGAGATATACATGCCCTGGTTAAGCCTGTTAATGAGCCGGCGGTCCTTTTTCATTACATCCCCTTGTAGTTCTTCAGTTCCGCGTCCATTTCTTTGTAAAACGCCTCTTTGTTAAAGCCGGTGAGGAAATTCTGCTGGACAATGTTGTACTGATCGTAACAGCCGGCCGGCCAGTCATCGGTAAACCAGCCTGAATATGTCCTGCCCGCCTGGATCATGTCGGTGATCGGCTGGTACTGGGGAAGGCCGCTTTTGACGCCCTTGATGCAGGATACCGAACCGTCTAAATCGGCCCAGATCTGAACCCCCCGGTTAAAGAAGAAATCCACAAATTTCCCGGCGGCGTCTTCATGGGCGGCGCTCCGGGGATCCGCGCGCAGCATGATCACATGATCGATGCCCCAATGCACTTTGGTATCCTCCGCCTTCGCCGCGGGGAAGGGGAAAACGCCATAGTTAAAATTCGGATTGGCCTTGGTCAGCACCGGGATAATCCAGTTCCCCTGGAAAAGCATGGCCCCCTTGCCGTTGGCAAAATCCCCCAATCCCGCCTCATAGGCGGTCCCCAGGTAATCCGTCTGGGTCCAGTTCTTCCGGGACCGCTCCAGCCAATCGGCGTAATCGGTGAAACCGGGGATATCCTTAACGCTTTTATCGCCGTGGATCACGTCCATAATCAAGGCGGGATCGTACATATTCTCCGCCACAATGGTGTTGCCGTGGCCGATGGTCCACTGTTCCTTGTCGGTTACCTGAAGGGGCTGGCCCCCCAGTTTCTTTATGGCGTCGCAGAGGGCGTAAAATTCCGCCCTGGTCTGGGGAATAGAAAGGTTGTTTTGTTCAAAATAATCTTTATTATAAAAAACACCTACAAAGTTAATGCTTATGGGGACTGACCATTCCTTGCCCTTGTAACGGATAAAATCTTTAAACTGATCTTCCACCCTGCCCATCACCGCTTCCCCGGTCAGATCCTTAACGTATCCCTCATCGATAAGGAGCCGGGCGTCGGCATTATGCCAGCCGGAAAAAACATCGGGAGCATCGTTGGCGGCGATGCGGGTTTTCAAAATGGTGGCCGCGTCGGGGACGTTGTTCTGCTCCACCGTGATGTTGGGATTCTGCGCCATGAATTCCGCAATGATCTTATCGACGATCTCCACGGTTTCCCGTTTTTGCTGGTAAAATTCGATTTTGATTTTGCCGTCGGTACCGGCGGCAGAACCCCCCTCCTCTTTCTTGCTGCACCCGGCCATGAACAAAACCGCAAGGGCAGCCGTTAAAACAAAGAAACGCTTGATCATAAACCACTCCTTCAAAATGACATTTGTATTATTTTTGGCGACACAGCATATATCACCAAAATATAAACTACGCTTAATATACAACCTAAATTTCCGCACAGCAATAAAAAATCGAAATATAATACATCTTAGCTATAAAATAATAACAAATTAGCGAAAATTCTCTCATTCGTAAGGCGTCTTTGTTTCGCCTTCGGCGGGCCGGAAATCCGCCGGGGAAAACCGCAAAATTTGGAATGATTTTTTAATCCGCGCCAATTAACCGGGCCGCCGAATAGATCCGCCATATTTTTATGCCCCGGTTTATTTCATGGGTGTTTCTCAGATATCGCATAACTATTGACTGATACCATACCTGCCGGCGCGCCAAGGGATTGCGTCAAAATCGACATATTGTTACAATCTGTCACTGGAAATGGCCGGAGGTACCCGGGGCCCCGGGGCCGGTTCCGTAAAATTACAAAAGGAGTCGTCATGAAAACAAAAAAAGCCCTGTCCCTGGTCTTTGTCCTGGCGCTGGCCCTTCCCCTTTTCGGGAGGGGAAAAGTTGAAAGCCTC
>JAIRLQ010000459.1 GCA_031259345.1 Treponema sp. | reverse complement strand
CAATTTTACCAGTTTCGACAAATATCTTGGTCCCATAAGTTTTTATAAACTGGTGGTTATATGATTAAGTTTGAAGCGGACATGAATATGCGCCGTTTTCAAAACGGTTTACGGTCATTTGCCGCAATGCTCATTAGCTCTAAAGAATTCAGGGAATTAATAGAGCCCATCGGGCGGGACATGGTTGCGGAGGCGAGAGGGAGAGCCTCTTTTACCAACAGAACCGGGAATCTGTTCCGGCATATAAAATTCATTCCGACCGGTACGGGCGGCGTATTTACAACCAGAAAAAGCCTGGCAAAAAATTACCAATCACGCGGCGCATGGTACGCCGCTCCGGTGGAAAAAGGGGCCGACATAAAAGCTACCGGCAAACGGAGAACAAAAACAACAGTCCCAGGGAACCTGAAGTACCTGATTTTCAGAATAAACGGCGAATGGAAAAAAGTACCGTCGGTACGAACCAGGCCGCGGCCCTTTATGGGGCCGGTGTATGAAGACTACTGGGAAGGCCCAAACGCTAAAGGCTATAAAGCTTTATCCGAAGTTTTACGGAAAAAAGCGGATGAGCATTTCAGGGGGTAAAGATGACTTTCAAATGCCAACAGAAGGCGTTAATCAATTTTCTGTCCGGGAACTATAAAAAATACCTCTCCGATTCATTCCCCGAACCGGAGATAACCGATGAGTTTTTGGACTTCGACCGGTTTAAGAATGATTTTACCCTGTTTGTGGATTTTGCCCGGATTGACTTCCGGCAGAGCGCTTACCAGGATGACTGCGGGGACAGCGAACATTTATCCCTGACCGTTTTTTTAGTGCGGCGGAACAGCGAAAGCAAAACACTCAGGGATGATGTACTGGACGCCGCCTGGGCCTTTTACAAAATGGTGAAGGAAAATCCGGGGCTGGGAATTGCGCAAAATACCGTCATAGACGGGATTGATTTTTATAACTACGTCGAGGGGACGAAATATCTCGTTTGTTCCGAAATAAATCTGTCCCTGGACGTGGAAATTCAGACTATACAGGTGGAGGCGGAAAATGAAACTTGAGAAATCTATCGTGGTTCACATGAACGACGAAGCCAAACGGTCATGGGAAGCGAAGGAAGCCCGTAAAAAGGGCAAAAAATTCAGCTGCCCTTCATGCGAAACGGAAGAACTGAAAAAGTCCGCCGGTAACGAAACGGCGGAGAAGGAGAAAAAGCAATGAAAATCACCGGACAAAAGGCCCAGGTCTTTATTGACAATTTTAACAGCACCAGTGTCATAGTCGGAACGGGATCAAACATGACGGAGGCCCGCACAAAGTATTTTGTACTGGCGAAGGGTACGGGCAGTACCATCCCCGTCTCCGATGGAGCGTTTTTTATCGCTCCGGCCACGGGGACCCAAATTACCCTGAAAAGCGGGGACAAGGTATTCAAAATCGACCCGGAGCGGTTCTGTAAAACCAGCGCCAGCTTTGAGCTTTCTATGGGGAGCGTTGACGTGGGTGATGACTGCGATCCGGGCGCGACGATAAGCGACGGTATTGTGTCCCTCTCCGGGAGCCTTGCCGGGCTGTTCCGGTATGATGAAGTTACCGGAGATTTCGATAACGTTACCGACGTTATTGTAAACCGGTTTTTGGACATCGTGGAGGACAGCGGGGCGGGTTCTTACAACCTTCACCCGAGAAGCGACGCCCAGATATATCTCTTAACCCTGCTTAACTCCGGGGGCGGTTCCGGCACTATTGAAAATTGGCTGTTTGTTCCCATAAACATTACATCCATGTCATTGAGCCTGGGAAACACCGACCCGCAAAGCAAAGAGCTAAGCTTTAGCCGGGGCGAGGGGCAGCCGGTTATCTATAAGGTTCCGGCGAAGTAATAAAAGAGGGGGTTACTTAGTAACCCCCCTTACTGTTTTTTAAGGAGTAGTATATGGCGATTTTCAAACCCTTGCGGCAAAAAGACAGGTCCTATGTTTTCACGGTGTTTGACAACGAAAAATCCGGCTCCCCGGCCAGGGCGGTTTTTTCCCGCTTCCCCCTGCCGGATGAACTGTTTCCCGCGGGTCCGCAAAAAAACATTCTTGAATCGTCCCTGGTAAAAGATTTTGACAACACGCCGGAAGCGAAAGAGAAGCTGGTAAAAAACATCCTTGACACAATGGTTGAAAACATCACGGCGAACCGCTTTGATCACGCCGGATTTGTCAGGGAATGCGTAGACCATTTTGAAAATTTCTTCTACGGGGAAAAAGAAATAAAAACAGTGGACGATTTTTTGGCCCTCCCCCCGGAAGCGGTTCATAAAATCGCCGGGGATTTATATTTTTATTCCAGAGTGGAAGATGAATTCACGATGGGGGAATGAGGGCCCTGTTAATTGCGTATCGCTTACACTTAACAGGGTACAGAAAAATCGAAAGCGATAACGACATGCCCCCAGATTACTCCGCGGTAAAAGATGACGACCCGTATCCGGTAACGGTTTTCGGATTAACGAAACCCGTATCCAGTAATAAAATAGGCGGCTTTCTGAATGATACGTTTTATCACTATCTCCGGATATACAAAAACACGAAAAACCACGGCCTTCCCTATAAGTCCTGGTTTGACGCGCCGCATTGGTTATTGGACCTGATAGACCGGTTTGACGCCGTTGCTGAAGAATATGCCCGGTATAAACTGTCGAAAGGGCTTGTTTAGGACTATAAGGATGGAGGGCCATTAAACATGGACTTGAAATTCACAATCGACGCGGATTTTCAGCAAGCCGGGAAAGCCTTTAAGGAGCTGGCGGAAACCTCCGAGGCGACGCGGGAAAAGATAGAGAAGTACGCAAAAAGTTTTAATGCTAAAAAGATAGACAATTTTATTGACCAGCAAAAATTGGCGGAAATAGCGTTAAAGGGAACGCGGGGCGAAGTTGCCGCCATGACATCGGCGCAGGGTAATTACGCGCGGGAAATAGAGCGGTTAATAAAGAATGGGATGGACCCCGAATCGGACGCGATTAAAAAATTACGGGGTGAACATGATAGATTAGTTGTTGAAATAAATAAAGCCAGCAGGGCGCAGGAAGCCCATGAGAAAGCAATAGAATCCGTTAATAAAGCGGCAGTGGGTATGCTGGCGGCATTTGGGGCCGCCGTGGCCGCCGCCGGAGCCTATGCCATAAAAGCGGCGGCAAACATTGAGGATATGACCTCCGCCTTTACACCGCTCATGGGAGACGCCGGAAAAGCGGCTGATCTTGTGAAACGTATATCTATGGAAGCCGCGGCCACTCCGTTTGAGATCGCAAAAATTGGAGATTCGGTAAAATCCTTATTACCCGCCTTCCAGGGAAGCGCCAGCGAGGCCATGCAGGCATTTCGTATGATAGGCGATACAGCCCAGGGAAATTCACAAAAACTCGATTCTATTACGGCGGCATATTCTAAAGTTATGCTTACCGGAAAAACTTCCATGAAGGAGTTAAACCAGATCGCCACAGCCGGAGTTCCCATCTATGCCCAGCTTGCTTCCAGCATGGGGGTTTCCGTAGCCCAGATGATGAAAATGTCGTCTGCTGGAGAGATAACGGCTGATGACCTTACGAAAGCTTTCCAGCAGATGACCAGCGAGGGCGGAATTTTCTATAAGGGCATGGAAGTTTCCAGTACGACATTTTCCAGCACTCTTTTGGGAATAAAAGAAAATACCAATATTGTTGCGGCAGAGATAGGAGAGGCGCTTTTACCCGCGGCAAAAGAATTAGCCGGAAGGATTTATG
>JAIRLQ010000293.1 GCA_031259345.1 Treponema sp. | reverse complement strand
CTTTCCTTCATCTGTAAGGCGCTTTCCTTCAGCCGTAAAGCGTTTTCCTTCGCGTTTTCCTTCATAATGCGGTCGATTTCCGCCAGCCGTAAGGCGCTTTCCTTCGCGTTTTCCTTCATAATGCGGTCGGTTTCTTTCAACACGGCCCAAATCTCGTCTGCGACGGCTTTCCACTCCGGTATCGTTTGTATGGTTTCCATGTTCAACCTCTGCTGCCATTATACAACATCCCGGCCAAATGAACAATGAATAATGCCGGGCTTGCCGTTGCGGAGTTGTCTGGTTCACCGGGGTTTATGCGCCGAAACTAGACCGGCGCTAGGTGTTCCAGTGGTGGATCAGCTCGTCCTCTCCGGTAAGGTACAGAACCCGCAGCTGCCGGGCCCCATCCCCGCAGAGGCTCATTCCGGCTACCGCTTGCCTTTCGCTTTTTTTGCCGGTTTAATGTCCGCCAGTTCTCTTACCGCGTTTATCAGGTCCGCGTCCTTCGTTATTTCGGCGATGGGCGCGGGTAGACGGTAGGTCCAGTTAAACTCGTTCAGGGTGCCGGGAACGTTGATCCGCTCCGAGGCGGGATCAGCGGCGTACCATCTGGGCGAAAGGTGAAGCAGGTCCTGTATCTGGAAGACCCGGTACCGGGACGCGGCGGTGGCGATCTTGTGCAGGACGATCTTCGCGGCGCCGGGGTTGTAGATTTTCGGCAGCGCGGGAACGCCAATAAAAGTGGCAAAAACTTCCTGCTGTGCCTCCCGGTCCCACCATTCCCGGAGCGTGGAACTGTCGTGTACCGCCGGGGTACAAACACTGAGCTCCGGGTAATCCTCAAACGGGTAGTAAGGCTCTCCTTCGGCCTCCCAATCCCGGTACCAGCGGACAACCCGGAGGCCCAAAATTTTAAGTTTTCCGAGTACTCTGGGAACGCAGTCGGGAACCGCCCCCAGGTCTTCCGCGCAGGGCAGCATCGCCGTTGATTCCTTGAGCATGGTGAGAAGTTTTTGTCCCTGTTTTTCCCAAATTTTTTCCGAATCGGCGCGGTGTTTTTCCACAAGTTCTTCAAGCGCCTCTTTTTCCGTTTCCGAAAGGGATGCGTACGCGCGGGTATCGCGGTACAACCACGTGGGGAAATAACTCCCCTCTTCGTATTCCACAAAAAGCCGGTTATGCCATGCCTTGATAAGATACGCCTGGGCTGCCGGGTGAAGATTGAGCGCGATAATATCCTGTTCGCTGGTGATGTGGTTTTTAAACAGCCAAAGTTCCTCTTCCCCGATACGGTCCAGGGCCTGCCCGAAGGCCCGTTCGGCTTCGACGGCTATATCTCCCTCGTTGTAGTAGCCCCCCCAGTTTGAGCGTAGCGCGTCCCACAGTTCCCCGGTGGGGACATGAGGCTGCGTAACCCAGCGGATACGGCTCTCGTCAAAATCAAGGGAGACGAGTTCCTCTTTGGTAATTGGAATATAGGGATTAAACCACCCCAGTACGGATGTATTGTCACGCTGGGAAGAGGCCCAAATCCTGAAAAAACCCAGCACATGATCTATCCGGTAAGCCTTGTAGTACTTCTCCGCGACTTTAAGCCGTTTCCGCCACCAGTCGTAGTCGTTCTTTTCCAGAATGTCCCAACGGTAGGTTGGAAAACCCCACCGCTGGCCTTCGGGACTGTACATATCGGGCGGGGCGCCGGCGGACAGTTCCCGGTTAAAATACTCCGGGTGGGCCCAGACATCGGCGGAGTCTTCGTTGATAAGGATGGGAAGATCGCCTTCGAGTAGAATGCCCATATCCGCCACGGCTTTGGCGGCCCTGCTAAACTGATCATCCAGGGCTTTTTGGAGCCAGGCCCAGAAAAGATGCTCATCTTTAAGTTTCCTGTCGTTCCACAACGATTCGATTTCTTTGGTATCGATGTGCTGATGGGAAGACCATTCCTTCCAGCCTTTTTCGTCGTTTGCCTCTTTGATCCGCCGGAATACCGCATATTCCTTAACCCAGGGATTTTCTTCAATCCAAACGCCCAAACTGCCGCCTTTTTGGGCTTTGTTGGCGATTTCCGCTTTATTGGCCGCGTAAATTTCCCGCAAAAGGCCGATTTTGGCCCTGAGTATAGATTCAAAGGCAAAGCGGGCATCCTGATCAAAACGATGACCCAGGGCCTTGATTTTGGCGGCAAAGGGGCCCGCCTCCGGCAAATCGCCGATTCTGAGGTAGAGGGGGTGAAGGGCAAACACCGTAAGGGCAAAGTAGGGCGAAGTTTGGTAACCCGTGTCGTTCACCGGCAAAAGCTGGATAAGGCCGACCCCCATTTTGACGCAGAGCCCGGCAAATTCCACCAGGTCCGGAAATTCTCCAACCCCCGTGCTTTCCGAACCCCGCAGGGCCCCCAGGGGAACCACCGTACCGATCAACCGTTCAGAAAATTCATCTTTTGAATTAGACTCTGAAGATTTGTTTTTCTGCGAATTAGCCATAATACCCTCCGAAACAGCGTTTTTTCAAGTATATGCGTTGCCTAATAATTATTCCAGCTAAAAAGGGCGGTTGCCCGGAAACAAAAATCTGGTAGGTTGACTAGGCTAAATGTGTAGTTAGGCGAAATTGGGGCTGGTTTCCTGTACCGATGAGACGGACCTTGGCAAAATCGTTTCCCTGAAAATAGACGCATCGTTTTAGGGGATATGGCGGAGAGTATACGAGTATAGTTTACCGGAAGACGCGAATGTGGTAGCCTGACAATGCTTCGCGTTCGGCCCAGGTCCCTTTCTTGGGGGACCCCACATATTCATTACTGTCTGAACACCAATAGCCTGCCGGAGAGGTGGATTATATCGAACTTTCCCGGATGATCAATTTTGGTTCCAAAACCAGGGAGGACACTTCTTCTCCCTGGACCATCCGGTAAAGGTATTCTGCCGCCAACATCCCCAATTGTTCCTTAGGTTGCCGTACTGTGGACAAAGTCCGGTGGCCCTGGAGGAGGGCAAATTCCATGTCATCAAAGCCAATCACCGAAATATCTCCGGGTATGTTTTTACCCGCTTCCATGCAGGCCCGCATAACCCCAACAGCGGCATAATCGGTAGCGGCCACAATCGCCTCCAAACGGGGGTTGATTTGCAATAATCGCCGGGCCGCATCGATACCGCCCTGGAAAGTCAAATCGCAGGCAAGAACCAAACGATCGAAGTCCGCCGTGATACCCTGTTCCTGAAAAGCCTGCAAATAGCCTATGTACCGGTTTGCAGCCTCTTGGAATTTGGTATCCCCGTAGTGGAGAAAAGCTATTTCCCGTAAACCCCGGTCCAGAAGATGTTTCACCGCCAGGTACATACCCCGTTCCTGGTTTACCAAGATGGATGGACAAGGTAATTCAGGAATATTCCGCAGAATCTGAAGCAAAGGGATATCATTGGAGATAATTTCCCGGTAAGACTTGATGGCCCGTATGTCCGGGACACTCACGATGCCGTCCACCCGCCGGTACACCAGCCGGTCCAGACTCTTCTCCATAATGGGAATATCATTTTCCATATAAGTAAAGGTACTGAATTTATTGCTGGACAGAAGCAGCTCATAATCCAGTTCAACGCATTTCCGTTCCATTCCCGCGATAATGGTATGGTTAAAACTCACATCCAGATAGGGAAAGTTGACTCCAAAAAGATAGGTTCGCCGATTTACCAGGCTTTGGGCGATGGGATTGGGCCGGTAATTCATGGCGGCGGCTATCTCCAATACCCGTTTCCGGGTGGCTTTGCTTATACGGCCGGATTCATTCATCACTAACGAAACCGTACGGAGGGATACCCCGGCCTGGGCGGCAATATCCTTAATAGTGATCCGCTTTTTCGAGGAATTACGGGGCGATGATTTTTTTTCGTTATTTTTTTGTATTTTTCTTGACATCCTGGTATTATTCCCCTATAATTATTTATTAGAAGTGGTATAACGTTATACTAATTCTATCATCTTATACCTGAGGATTGTAACATATGCAAACATATTTGGCACAGTACCGGGATGAATTATTGCAACGGGTAGTACCTTTTTGGCTGGAGTTCTCCATTGATCGGGAATGCGGCGGATACTTTACCAGCCTAGAACGGGATGGCACGGTATTTGATACCGATAAATGGGTATGGTTGCAAGGCCGGGAAGTGTGGACCTTTGCAACCTTGTACAACACGGTAGAAAAAACCCCCCAATGGCTGGAAGCAGCTAAGGGGGGAGCGGAATTTTTGCGCCGTTTTGGTCATGACACTGAGGACGCTTACTATTTTGGACTTACCCGGCAAGGTCAGCCTTTGGTTCAGCCCTACAATATCTTTTCCGATTGTTTCGCCGCCATGGGGTATGGCGCTTTGTCAGCAGCCCTGCCAAATTCCGATTACGAGTCCCGGGCGAAAGACATTTTTTACAATATTCTTGCCCGTCAGGATAACCCTAAGGGAAAGTATTCGAAGCTTGTTCCCGGTACCCGGCCGATGAAGAGTTTCGCCTTTCCCATGATACTCTGCAATCTGGCCCTGGAACTGGAACCGGTACTTGGGACGGAATACGTGAATCGTCTGGTCCGGAACCTTGCGGAGGAAATACTGGGACAGTATTACAAACCTGATCTCGGCTGCATTTTGGAACATGTAGGCGTGGATGGTTCCTTTGTAGATTCCTATGAAGGCCGCCTTGTTTCCCCCGGTCATACCCTGGAAGCGATGTGGTTCCTGATGGACGTAGGGGAACATCTTGGGGATAAGGCCCTAATCCAGCGCGCTGTGGATATCAGCCTGGAAACCCTGGAGCGGGGCTGGGATACCCAATATGGGGGCCTTTTTTATTTTATGGATATCAAAGGCAAGTATCCTCTCCGACTGGAATTCGATCAAAAATTGTGGTGGGTTCATTTAGAAAGTTTGATAGCCTGTGTTAAGGGTTATGCGTATACCAAAAATCAGGATATGGCAAAGTGGTTTGAAAAACTCCATACCTATACATGGCCCCATTTCCGGGACACCGAATATCCCGAATGGTTTGGTTACTTAAACCGCCAGGGAACGGTACTACTGCCGAACAAGGGCGGGAAATGGAAAGGCTGTTTCCATGTACCCCGGGCATTATTCCAAATTTGGAAAACCCTGGAAACACTGTGAAATTACGGGAGTACCGGATATTCCGGGACCCGTAAAAATAATTTATTGTATAAGGAGAAGAGAAAATGAAAAGAAGTTTGTTGTCGGTAGTCATGCTCATTGCGGTTATGGCGTTGATACTTTCCTGTGGATCTTCAAAGAAGACTGCTACGGAAGAAACGACCACAATTACAGTCCTCTGTGAAGGTCATCCTTCCAGTACTGCCTATGATCAGATAAAGGGGGAATTTGAAGAGTTGACCGGTATTAAAGTCAACCTCGAAATTATCCCTTATGAGGAACTCCCTCAAAAGGTATTACTGGGGTTCAGCCAGAAAAGTACGGATTACGATATAGTGATGAATGACAGTTTGTACATACAGGGTTATGTAGCAAATAATTACATAACTCCCTTGGATGAATTTATAAACAATAGCGCGCTTAATCAGTATTGGAACGCAGAGGAACTTGTACCGAGCTATTTCAAAGCGATGCAGCATGACGGAAAAACTTATGGATTTCCCATATATGGTGAAAGCACTTTCCTGATGTATCGGAAAGATTTGTTTC
>JAIRLQ010000425.1 GCA_031259345.1 Treponema sp. | reverse complement strand
TTCTGCTCCGGAACTATACCCTTTTGCTCCGGAACTATACCCTTTTGCTCCGGAACTATACCCTTCTGCTCCGGAACTATACCCTTTTGCTCCGGAATTATACCCTTTTGCTCCGTGTTCTCCGTGTTCTCCGTGGTTAGAATTCTTCTTTTTTTCTTCGGTGAAAAGTAAATGCTTTTGCCCTGATTGGCGAATACATGCGCTTGTATTGCGGGCCGCTTTTTAAATACTTTTGTCCTGTTTGAACATGAATTTCTATGGTTTTTTTTAAAATTTGTGGTATATTTTAATAATGAGGATCGGAGGTACGTATGGGCAAAGCTTTAAAAATAGGTATTTTTAGTATAACTTTCGCGATAATTCTTGGCGGCTTCCTTATAATAGCCGGTTCCTGCGGTCAAACCGTAGGCTTTGGCACAGAGATAGACTTTGAACCGCCGGTTTTAACCCTGGACCCCGGACCAAATCCCCGCTATGTAAGGAACGGCGCCGCCCTAAGCGGAACCGTTACCGACAATGTCAAGGTTGAAAAGGTAGAATTACACTATGTTGACAGCATAACAGGCGAGCCGGGTTCGCTTCAGGCAACAATTTCGGGAAACACCTGGACGGCCGTTTTTAATTTTGACGATTCGCATAACGGCAGAAAGCTTATTACCACTATAACCGCTTACGATAAGGCGGGGAATTCCGGCGAGTCGGCCATAAAAACCATTAACCTGTATGTCGATCTTCATGAACCGGATTTTTCAGGGGTAGAAATTGCCCGTTCCAATATAAAGACCGCCGGGCTTGAATCCCTGGCGGATCTTGAATCCCTGGAAATAAGCGACCCCGGCGCCAATACCGAGGCCTACGTTAACCGCTACCAAAACGGCGATTTCTGGATTAGGGCCCAGGTTTCGGAAGGCGAAACCACCGTCGACGAAGTCTATCTAAATATTTATGATGCCTACGAAGACGAGGAAGGCAAAGAGGTAATTAGCCACAAGGCAATAGATTCCGACAGTACCGTGTTTACGCCCAGATGGACCATCACGGAAGAAGACCTTTTGGATGCCCCCGGGCGGAACTACCGCGCCAGGGCCGGGAATGGCGAGCGGCTTTATTTTAGGGTTTCGCTTGAGGCTGTGGACAGAAGTGAAAACACCGGCCATTCCGAAAGACATATAGCCGATTATGACTATTTCTGCTACCTTCCGGAAGCGGACAATTCCCGGTCCGCGTTGGGATCGGGTATTACCCAGTATGTGTCTAAGGGCACCATAATACCTGTTTCCCTTTACGATGATGATATAATGGTCAAAGCCTGGGTAACTTTAATCAGCGCCGGCCAGGACGAGGGCGGCAGCCCGAAAGGGCAGTGGAATGACCCGGAGTATATCGGCGCCGGGACAAACGCGCCAGGCGAGGAAAAGCTTGATTCCCTTATGAAAAAACTGGAAAAAGGCGAAACTCCTCTATATGACTGGCACTATGATAAATACGGCAGTGATGCCGCCCGTGATACCGCCAATCCTACCTGGCGGGATGACTGGAAGATAAAGCCCAGCATAACAAGCGAGCAGGCTATTGACAGCTTAAGCGCTGCCATACAGACAGGCAACACGGAAGCCGATTACGGCCAGTTTAAGCTTATAATCATGATTGAAGATCAAAAATCCGCGCCTCACCCGGAGGAAACGCCCAAAAAATGGACTTTAAAGGCCTATGATATTTATGTTACCGATGAAAATGTGCCGCTTATCGTATTTAATACCGCCGAGAAATCTCTAACCAATCCCGACGGCCCCGGCGGCAGCCCGGAAGAGAATACCTTCCCCAAACTGACCGAGGGAGGGGACGGCAAAGGCCCCAAATATTTTTTAATTAACGGGTTTACCTACGATGAAAACAGCCAGGGAACAGGCGGGGTAGATATCTTCCGCATGGCGTGGATACCCTATAATATGCCCGGCGGGCCGGACGGCTATGTCAGCAAAGTGCGCAGCGCCCTTGCCGCGGAAGGCAGCCTTAGTGCCGGCTCTTACCCGTACCCCGACGGGGTCCAGCACTGGGATTTGACAGATCAGGTTTTAGCCGATACTACCGAGGATGAAAAGATCGGTAATCCGGCGGTGGCGTACCGGAAACAGATTTTCCAAAAGCAGTTTAATGTTCTGGGGGACGAAACCCATCCAAACGGCTGGAAAGATTTTCATTATGAATTTGATAAAGGCGACGGTAAGGGGAGCATATATCAGCTTGAAAACGAAGCCAAGCTTTTTGTGTTCTATACCAAAGACAGGCAAAACCACGGGGTTTTTAGAACCCTGCGTCTTTTGGGCAATAAAAAACCCCCGGCCCTGACTGTGCGTGACGCCACCTCAGAAAGCATTGATTTGATCGGAATCCCTCTACGGGAAAATTATTCAGACCAGGCTGCCTACAATAACGCTTTGCAGGCCTATCAAGAGAGCGCGTACGCCAATATCAAGGCCCAGGGTTCGGAAGCCTCGCCCGCAGGGGCAT